>JAITQL010000220.1 GCA_031288935.1 Tannerella sp. | reverse complement strand
GCCGCAAGGAGATCGGCATCCGCATCCCGGCGCATCCCGTAGCGCGCGAACTGGTACGCTGCCTCGGCCATCCGCTGCTGACCATGTCGGTACATTACGACGAGGACGAACCGGAATATACCACCGATCCCGAACTGATTCACGAGAAATACGAACACCTGGTAGACATCGTGATCGACGGCGGCTACGGCGACACGGAAGGGTCGACGGTGGTCAACTGCACCGCCTCCGGCGAGTTTGAAATCGTCCGGCAGGGAAAGGGCATCCGGTAATGCGGAAAAGGCAAGAAGGCAGAAGGGGCGGAGGGTAAAAAAAAACCTCCGCCCCTTCTGCCTATTGCCTTTTTCACAAGAAGTTTATAGCAGCTGAATCACTAACGTCGACAGCGACTGTTGGGGACTTTCCAGCCGCACCGCCGGTTTGCGGATATCCGGCGATTCGATTTCCAGGCAGTCTTCGGTCGCACTTGTCCGGAAGAGGCGGGCCTGCTTCAATGAACCGCAGGCCTGAAAATCCAATGCCTGCAATTTGTCTTCCTCCGAAGTGTTGAGCAGGGCGACAACGATTTCCCTTTTATCCGGGCTGATGGCGGCCAGCACGTGCGGATCCGGGGTTTCGAGCAGGGTATATCCCTGTTTGAAGAAGCGCGTGATCTGCATCCGGACGTAAAGGTTTTTGACAATACGGTACGTGCCTTCCCTGAAATTTCCCTGAAACTGACACCAGGTGTCGTTGTGTTCTTCCACCATCTGCCAGTCGAGCCATACGGGCGCCTGCATCACGCGCAAGTCGTTAAACATAACCTCCGCCAGTTTCAGGTTACAGGGCAGCCCGCTTTCCTTGCACGAAAGCCCTGTCTCGGACTGCCAAAACGGTTTGCCCAGTCTGCCGGTTAATGCGCGGACTTCCTCGCGCTGCTCCGGCGTGCCGCCATAGGTATGCGTGTTCAGCTGACCGACTTTGTCCATGACGTCGCCCGCATCGACATAGGCGTTGACCACCGTCAGGAACCGTTCGAGATCGGTCTCGTCCGGCGCGGAAATCACCGTCGATAAACCCGACGCCTTCAGTTTGGGATACAGCCGGCGGATGAGTTCGATCTGCGTTGCCGGATGGAAATGACAGCCTTCCTGATCGCCGCTGGCTTTCCAGGAGTTGGTGGACGATTCGTTGAACGGCTCCAGCGTATGAAACGTGATGCCACAAGTGTCCCTGTAATACCTGCAAACCTCGATCAGGTAGTCACAAAAAGCATCGTAATACGCCGGTTTGAGGTTATCGTCCGCCGGATCGACTGCGCCTGCCGCACATCCGCTGTACGTCATCCAGTAAGGCGGAGAATTGGAGAATGCCTCCAACACGACATCCGGACGCTTTTCTTTTATCTTCAGCAAAATGCGGCGTTGCGCGGCGTCGGCGTTCCAGTCGTAAGGCGCATCGGGCGAAGACTTGAACCCTTCCATTTCGCAGCGTTTCCCTTTGCCGTGCGTCGTCATGTGTCCGTCGAGATGCGACGGGTCGTCACCGCCGCCGATATTATACCGGAATATATTCATGTTCAACTTGTCGGGCGAAACGATGAGATCGAGTATCTCGTCAACCGTCTGTTCGTCCCAGTTGCCAACCTGTCCGGCCCACCAGCAGAGACTGCTGCCCCACCCTTCCAGCGTCTGCTGTCTGCGTTCCGGATCAATAGAAACGGCGTCGCCCGTTTCCCGTACACAAGACGACAGGAAACAGGCGATCACGCAACCATATAACAATACCTTTTTCATCGGAGAAAACGAGGGTCTTTACGCTTTGTTGACCGTCCGGATCAACGCAATCATGTACAGCCAGATCGCCGCCACGATGGCCATCGCCGCCCACTGCGTCCCGAACATGTCGGATACGACGCCCAGCAGCAGCGCAATCGCTCCGCCGGACACGCCGACAATCAGCAGCGACGAAATTTCGTTGGCTTTCTCCGGCACCTGCTTCAATGCAAGCGAGAATATAATCGCAAACAGATTGGAATAGCCCAGCGCTATGATTGCCACGCTGGCCAGGATCATCCACAGCGAATTGCTGAACAGCAGCAGCGCCAGGCCGGCAAGAGCAAGAAACGCGCTGACGATGTAGAATTTGCGCTCCGGTATTTTCATCAGCAGGATGCCTCCCAGAAACGCGCCCAGTGCACGGACAATGAAATAAAAATAGCTTTTCAGCTGGTCGGCCTGCGAAACGTCGGTCACCTCCGCCGGAAATTTCTCCATCAGATATTTCGGCAGCGTGGCATTCAAACCTACGTCCACGCCTACCAGCACCAGAATCCCGATGAAGAACAGCAATATTTTGGTGTTCTTCAGGAGCGCAAACGTTGCTCCGAAAGAAACCGCCTTTTTCTCGCCATCTTCCTCAATCCGCGTCACCCACAACCATACGGCTGCCAGCAGCGAAACCACGGCGAAGACCGGAAACAGGTATTTCCACCCCAGCGAAGTTGCAGCCAGCCATGCGGCCACGTTCGGCCCCAGCCACGAGGCAAGCGCCTTGATGAATTGACCCAGCGTCAGCGACCCCGTCAGCTTTTCCTTTGCAACCACATTTGATACCAGCGGATTCAAGGCCACCTGGATCATGGTATTGCCGATTCCGATCAGGGCGAAGGCGACAACGACAAAGTTGTAGTCGTACACCAGCCAGGGAACCAGCAGTCCCACAAATGTGAACAGGAAACTGATCAGTACCGTCTTTTTCCGTCCGATCCGGTTCATCAGCAAACCGGTCGGGACGGACAGTACCAGAAACCAGAAGAAACAGGACAGCGCCAGCATGTTGGCCATCGTGTCATTCAAGTCGGGGAAGTCTACTTTTATGTAATTGATTGCCGTACCGATGAGGTCGACAAACCCCATAATGAAAAATCCGAAAATAACAGGCAGCACTTTCGACATGGAAGCGCCGCGCGACGTGTTTAAAGCTTTAATTGTACCCATGATAACTTATTGTTTATAGAGATTTAACTGTTGTTCGATCAATTGGATGATGATATGAATCGCCTTGATGTGAATTTCCTGTATCCGGTCGGAATAACCGGACACGGGGGCGCAGACGGCGACGTCCGAAAGGCGGCGAAGCGCGTTGTCAGACGCGCAGGTGAATCCGACAACCTTCATCCCCTTTGCTCTGGCAGCTTCCGCCGCGCGGATGACGTTTTCGGAATTGCCGCTGGTACTGATGGCCAGCAGCACGTCGCCCGCCTGTCCGACGCCTTCGACGTACCGGCTGAAAATATCGTTGAATGAATAGTCGTTGCCGACGCACGTCATGTAAGCCGGGTCGTTGATGGCAACGGCCGGCAGCGGACGCCGGTTTTTCCGGTAGCGACCGGTCAACTCCTCGGCAAAGTGGGTGGCATCGCAGAGCGAACCGCCGTTGCCGCAGCTGATGACCTTGTGGCCGCCGGCCAGGGCTTCGGAGAATACGGCGGCCGCCGTCCCGATGTCTTCCAGATTGGAAGGATTGCCGATATATTCCTGCAATTTCGCGGCCGCTTCGTTCAAACTTTCCTGAATAACTGATTTCATATGCTTTGTTTTATAATGTATATACGTGTTGATTCAGGACAGGTTCGCTGCAATGGAAACGGCGGCGTAATCGCCGATCTGCTCGCCCAGTTCCGCCGGTTTGATTTTGCACACCTGATGCGACAGCCCCAGGGCTTCCCGCCGCAGCACCTCCTGCACGACCGGAGCGAAGAGCGATTCGTTCCGCGCGTAGATGCTGCCGATCACGATGCACTCCGGATTCAGAATGTCGATCAGCACGGCCAGCCCCTGTCCCAGGAAACGTCCCGACTGTCCGATGATTTCCAGCGCCATCGCGTCGCCCTGCTGTGCCTGCAAGGCCACCTGCTGCGCCGTGACGGCGTCCACGTCCGCCCGTGCACACCAGCCGACGGTTTCGCCCATTTGATACTTCTCCGTCAGCCGCGTGCGCGCCAGCTGGGCGATGCCGCCTCCGCTGGCAAAGCCCTCGAACGAGCCGGCCTTGCCGTATCCGACCGGTCCGAAGGGCGCCAGGCGGATGTGACCCACTTCGCCCGCATTGTCGTTCGTCCCGCTGTACAGCTGCCCGTTGATGATCAAACCTGCACCCAGCCCCGTGCCGAACGTCAGGAAAACCATGTTTTTCGTTCCCTTGCCGGCGCCGAATTTCCACTCCGCAAGCGCGCAGGCATTCGCGTCGTTCTGAATGGCACAGCGAATATGAAAGCGCTCCTTCACCATGTCCACGATCGGAATATTGTCCCATCCCTGCAAGTTGGGGGGCGACATCACCACGCCCCGTTCGCTGCTCAGCGGGCCGCCGCAGCTGATCCCCGCGGCATGAACGTTTTCCGTATTCAAGCCATGCTTCTCCATCATCCGTTCCAGATGCAGGAAAATATTGTGAATCGTATCGTCTACGCCGGTAGTGGGAAAAACCATCTTGTCCACCAGTTCGATTCCCCCGTTTTCACGGGCGTAGATGACTGCAATTTTCGTGCCGCCAATATCAATTCCTAAAACTTTTCTTTCCATTTACAACTAACCTTTAATTTATATACTGTCTCAAGCGTACAAAAACGCGAAGATACGTCCCTTCCGCCTGTTTTTTACATTGTCTCTAACGCAATTCCAAAAAAAACCCCTAAAACAAACCCCGCGAATCGGGACAACCCCTTGCACATGCCTCGAAAGGGCTTGTTTTCAGCCGGAAAGACGGTCGAAATAAACGTTGCAGACGTGTTTTAAACCGGAAATACGGCTGGAACAAAAGTGGCAAACGCATTTCCGGTCGAAAAAACGGTTGGAACAGGAGTTGCAGGCGTTTTTCCGGTCGAAAAAACGGTTGGAACAAAAGTGGCAAGCGTTTTTCCGGTCGGAAATACGGTTTGAACAAAAGTTGCAGGCGT
>JAITQL010000208.1 GCA_031288935.1 Tannerella sp. | reverse complement strand
TGATGGCGTACAAAGGCTTTGATGGTGGCGCAGGTTTTTCCTTCCGATTCTCCGTAGGGGCGGATCGTATATTCGCCTACCGCAGCGGGAACAATGAACGTCTCGGCGTAATGAACGACAAAGGGGTCAAAGGCATAGCCCGGACTTTCCACGATCGCTTCCCGCCCTTCCACCAGGTTGAGGACATTCACGCTGCCGTCCGTTTAATGCAACACCGGACGGGTGAACCAGTGACGGCGCGTTTCGATAAATTCCTGTTCGTGCAGTCCGGTACGTTCTTCCGTCCATCCGTCTCCTTCGGCTACCTTTTCAACCCGGTTGACCAGTTCGCGCCTGACCCACGATTCGGTACGTTCCCATTGAATCACCTTTTCGGCATGGGCGATGTTGATGGGACGCGGCCGGCCGTCCAGCCCGGTACGTCCCCAGTCCCACAGTTTGAAGGTGAAGATAAACGGCGTGGCGCTAATTTCCAGCACCACGCTGTTGTTTCCGGAACAGTGCACCGTTCCTCCGGGAATCAGTACATGGTCATGCTTTTTCACCGGATACTTGCCGACAAACTGTTCGGCGTCAAACTGCCCCGACTGTTGGGCGTCTTTCAGGGCAGAGAGCATCTGTTCCGGGTCTGTGCCTTCCTTCAGCCCCAGATAGACTGCGGCATCGTCGGCGGCATCGAGCAGGTAGTAGCTCTCGTCCTGCGTATAGCGCATCCCGAAGGTCTCCTGAATGTATTCGGTCAGGGGATGCACCTGCAAACTCAGGTTGCCGCCCTGCATCGTATCCAGAAAGTCAAACCGGATGGGGAACTCGTCGCCGAAACGTCCGTAAACCGGTACGCCGAGCAGTTCCGCGGGATGCGCAAAAACCAGGTCGATGGCAGGCAGTTCGAAGCGCAGATGGGCGAAAGCCAGCAGGAGACTGTTCTCCTCAGGCACGCAATCGAATCCCCAGGCAAAGTTGACGGCCTCTCTGTCCAGGTCGCAGACTTCCTTCAGCCATTGCCCGCCCCACGGCCCGGGGTCGAAGAACGGCGCCAGGCGGAAGGGTTGACGGACAGCCTGCGCCAGTCCTTCCTCAAACAGGGCGCGCGTAATCATCCCGGGCTGTCCGGGACGGTTTGTATCCAGGACGTAATCCAGACGTTTCATCACGCTTTTCTTGAAGCGGTCGCAAATCCGCCAGTCCGTGAAGAAGGCACGCTTGTACTGGAGCGACGCGCGTTCGTCCGGATTGTTCATTCCGACGTTGCCGACTTCGTTCCGCCGGAAGCGCTGCTGAATCTCCCAGCGCGCCATGTCGGCATACAGCAGGACGTCGGCATCCGGCCACAGATACGCCGCGCCGACGCCGATCACGATCGCCACATCCTGACGGCGGGTGCGGAGGCGTTCCCGTGCAGCTGCCACTTTCTGCAAGTCAAAATAACGGTCGATGCGGTGACGTGTCATATAACCGAACAGTTCATCGTCGGTGACGTCGGGATGGAAAAAGGCCTGGATGACATTTTCCGGCAACATGGATTCCGAGGCGCGCATTATCGCCGCATCGGGAAACTGCGCTGCAAAGGCGGAGACGATTTCCGCCTCGTGCACGCCCTGATAACATTCGACGACGATCGTTGCCGCCGGTTTGCCCAGCTGTCTGATCCGGCTGTCTATCTCTTTGGTGATGACCGGCCATCCGGTCAGGCAGTCTTCTGCACATCCGGTGACCCGGACGCAGGGATATTTATCGTAATTGGATACTGTTTTCATCTTTACTTTCCGACGGTAATGTCCCGCAGGCTGAATACCGGCCGGTTATTTATTATTACTTCGGCTTTCAACTGATAGTCGCCCGGTTCGGCGGGCAATGTCACGCTGAACGGCATTATTTCCACTTCGTGAGGCTTGACTGCTGCCGGCCGGCGGAAAGTCGATACCGCTTGACCGTCGCGCAGGAGCGTGAGCGTCACTTCCTGTTCAAACGGTACGTCCGGGTCGTTGATTACATAAACGGGAACAGTCAGTTGCACAGCGGCAGGGTACGACTTCTCCCATACGTCTATCATCAGACCTGCCGGCGAGAAAGCCGGGTTTACGTACTTGTAAAACTCCGGTTCCCATGTCAGGTGACGGATGTCCGTAAAATGGTCGGAGGTCTGTCCGCGCGGCGCTTCGGAACGGGAATAGCCCAGCCCGCAGAAGTGCAGCACGCCGGCAGCCTGCCGGTGTGCACGCCAGTATTCCGTCAGCATCGCCAGGTGACGGGCATAGATGTGCAGGCGTTCCTGCGGCGTCAGCCGGCTACCTTGCCAGAGCGTTTCATACACGTTATCGGTCAGCGTGGTGGTGGAGCCGTCTCTGTTCAACCATATCCAGCCGTATTCGTTGATCACGGAAGGATTGGGGAAGACGATACCGGCGTCCCGGGTCGTTTCCGAACGGTCGCTGGCGTCGTTGTCCGGGCGACGGCGATGTCCGAACAGTTCCTTTTTATATCCCTCGGCCGGTTCGGTGGCCGTTTTCATGTATTTGATGAACAGGTAGGGATGCGACTCGACGGGATCGGTGTCCGACATGGGTTCCGACCAGCCGTTTTCCCAGGGACGGCCGGAGCGGTCGAGCGTCCGTACCTGACGGGCAGCCTGTGCCGTGAGCGGCGTCACGGTTTCGTTCTGCGCATCCCAGATGACTACACTCGGATGATTCCACCGTTCGCGCATCCAGCGCCGGTATTCCTCGGCGATGCGGGGCACGGTGAAATCATAGACGCCCCAGACGGGAAATTCGTCCTGAATCATAAACCCGAGGCTGTCGCAAATGTCGTACCAGCGTTCGGGCGGGAAGCCAATGCAGTAGCGCGCGCAGTCCCAGTGCATGTCCTTGAAGCGTTCGTGCAGCGTGACCGGCCATTCCGGTTCCCAGGGCAGCGTGCCGCGGTCGGGGTCTTCGAAAAAGCGAAAGATACAGACGTTCGTCCCGCGCAGGCTGTACGGTTTTTCGTTGAGCAGGGCGATCCTGCGTTCCGGGTCGAAGCGGAACGAGCGCATCCCGAAGCGGACGCGCTTTTCGTCGGCGTCCGTCCGCAAGGCCAGCTCGTAGAGGAATGGCGTGGCAGGCGTCCATAATATCGCATCCTTCATGTCCACCTCAAAGTCTACGACCGCATAGCTGTTGACGGGCGTGACTGTTACATCCAGGACGCCGGCGGCTACTTCCCGTCCGGAGGCGGCTTCCGTAACAGAGTAATCCATCTGCAGCCTGCCGGAAGCGTGCGCATCCATCTCCATCTCGGCCTCGACGCGGAGTTTCTCGCACCGCACGTCCGGCACGCACTGGATATTGTTGATGAACGGCCGGTTGGCGAGTATCAGTTCCACGTTGTCGTAGATACCGGGAATGTACTTGATCTTTTCATAATCGTTGCCGTTCGGCACGTCGGCCGGCAATTCCGCCTTGCTCCCGACGCCGACCAGGAGTTCGTTCGGCTGACCGGCGGGACGGAGAAAGGGTTTGATGTCGTAGTACGACGGCGTGAAGCAATACTCGTTTTCACCGGCAAAGCGGCCGTTGACGTATACCTTCGTGTGATATTTGGCCTTGAATATCTTGAGCAGCATCACCTCGAAGTCCGTACGGGGCAGTTCAAAGACACGCCTGTGCCAGTACCAGCTGCTGTCGCTGTACGTTGTGCCGGCCGTATCGAGCGCGGGCAGGGCCAGGTCTACCAGGCCGGGCACCGGCGCCGTCGCGCTGAAGACTTCCGGCATCTCGCCACCGGTCTTTGCCATCTGCCATTCGCCGTTCAGGCTGATTACCTGCCGGCGTATCTCCGGACGGCACGCGCAAAACAGCACGGCCAGTCCGATCCATATCCAACAACCTGTCCGTTTCATCGCCGCCTTCTTCGTTTGGGTGGATACATTACCGCTGCCGCAATCAGGATATGCGCCGCGTAATAGGCGGGCATCATAAGGGTATGATACAGTCCGCAGACATGCAGAAACTCGCAGCAGGCGATCAGCGTATCCGAAAACACAATGCAGGCGATGCCGGCGGTGAAGAGCCGGCAGGCGGGCGGCGACAGGCGCAGTCCGGGCGCGGCGGCCAGCGAAAAGCAGGAAATCAGCAGGTACGCCAGCACCGCTGCCAGCAATACGGGGTCGGGAATGGCGGGAAAGAGCTTCCATACGAAGAACAGCCCGTAACCCGCGATCAATACGGACAGGACAAGCCTTTGTATCCGGCCGTTCTTCAGGCAAAAGACCAGGAACCCGACATGGGCGACGAAGAACAGCGCAATGCCGTATACAAACAGCAGCGTATCGCCGCCACGGTGCTTCAGCATCCAGTCGCCGGCAATGGAGAAGGCCAGGGCGGCAATGAGCAGCCACCTGGTACGGCTCACTTCCCTGCACGACCGGAATCCGATCAGCAGGGCGCACACGACGGGAACGGCTACATGTACCCCATACCCGTGACCGGTCAATGCAAGCACGGCACAGACGATGGGGATGAGAAGCAAAACAAATGATAAAACAGTACTTTTTTTCATGCGAATCTATTTATGAATGTGCAGTTAAACAATAATCCAGTCCGGCCAGGGCGGCGCGGTCGCCCAGGGCGGCGCCGACAATCCGTACCGCGCCCGAAGGACACCACGCCAGCTCGTCTACCTTCTTCGCGATGTACGGAAAAAGAATATCCCCGCTTTTGGCGATGCCGCCTCCGATCACGACGATTTCGGGATCGTAGGCATGGATGTAGGTGATTACGGCGGCCGCCCAGACGTCCATGCACTCGTTTCGCAGCAGCGTGGCCTCGGGATGACCCTGTCGCGAGAGCCGGAACAGCTCGCGGAAGTCATACGCGGCCGCTTCGCGCTTGAAGGCGTCCGACAGCTCCGGGTGTTCGCGGATGATCGCCGGCAGGAAGAAGGAAGAAGCCAGGGTCTCGATGCAGCCGATGTTTCCGCAGGAACAGCGGCGTCCCTTGTAGTCGAGCACGAAGTGACCGCCCAGCGAGCCGGCCTGAAAGTGCGGCCCGTAGAGCACCTTGCCGTCGATGATCACGCCCGTACCGATGCCGGTGCCGATGGTGACCATCACAACGTTGTTGCAGCCCGCCGCCGCTCCGCGGTACCACTCTCCAAGGACGGCCAGCCGCGCATCGTTGTCGATGTAGAAGGGTACGCCCCATTGCGTCCGCGCCCAGCCTTGCAGGTCGAAATCGCGGGCATCGTCGTATTTCCCGTTCGTAGAGAGAACCCGGCTCGCCTTCGGATCGACCAGCCCGGGAAAGGCCAGTCCGACGCCGCTCAATTGCGTCCGCGCCACGCCCTGTTGCGACAAAAGGTCGCGGATGGCGTTTTCGAGGCGGGGCAGGCTGGCAACCCACCCTTTCGACGCATCCGTGTCCAGCCGTACGGAAGCAATCACCTCTCCCCCGCTCACCAGACCCGTCTTGATGATCGTGCCCCCCAAATCTATGGTAATGGTATACATGGCGGAGCGATTAAGAACAGAGTTGTGACATGCCGTCTATTTCGAGCAGATGGGCAGAGAAGCCGTCTGCGGCAATGGTTTCGTAGTCATGTCCGGCATCGGACGGCCAGGCGGCGGCAAAGAGCAGCGGCTGGCTGCCTACATTGGCCACCCGGTGCGCAACGCCGCCGGGAATGTAGTGCAGACTGCCGGAAAACATCTTCTCTCCCTGCATCTCCCGCCGGGCGTCCATCAGCAGCAATATGCCTTCGCCTCCCAGACACCAGTAGTACTCTGCCCGGTCTGCCTGCCGGTGAAAGTGACCTTTCGTCATGAAATACTCCTCTCCCACCTTGCCGGGATAGAGTTTAGTCAGACCGAAATACAGTCCGCCGGGCGTTCCTTCGTCGACAGACAAATGACTGTGCACCTCGTACACCAGCGTTTCCGCCGGCAGCGCTGCATAAGCTTCCGCGTCCAGGAAGATACCGGACAGTTCGCCTAACGTGCGGATACTCTTTACTACCTTTTCACCCATTAAACAGTTACCGGGGAAATACAATGACGGCATTCTCAAATTATGTAGATTCATTATTCATGTATATTTAGCATCGCAAAAGTAATCAATTTATCAAGACAGACAAAAAGATTCAAGGATTCAAGGATTCAAAATTCAAAAATTCAAGGTTTCACGCAGATGAAAGGGATTTCAGCGCGGATGCCGCAGATTTTAATGATGTTTCATCTGCGGCATCCGCGTTAAAATCCGCGTGGAACGAATCCTTGAATTACCGGATACTTACCTTCAAAAAGATTCAAAATTCAAAAATTCAAAGATTCAAGGTTTCACGCAGATGAAAGGGATTTCAGCGCAGATGCCGCAGATTTTAATACGTTTATTCTGCGGCATCCGCGTTAAAATCTGCGCTAAACGAATTTT
>JAITQL010000177.1 GCA_031288935.1 Tannerella sp. | reverse complement strand
AGATGGCTTATTATTTTGATGCGCCTGCCACGCTTTGGGAAGAGACATTCCCGTTGGGAAACGGGCGAATCGGTCTCATGCCGGACGGCGGTGTGGAAAAAGAAAACTATGTGTTGAATGAAATCTCCATGTGGTCGGGCAGCAAGCAAAACACCGATAACCCGAATGCGGCAAGGTCGTTGCCGGAAATCAGGAGGTTGCTCTTTGAGGGCAAGAATGACGAAGCGCAGCAGTTGATGTACGAAACGTTTGTTTGCCGGGGCGAAGGAAGCGGACGTGGACGCGGCTATAAAACGCCGTACGGAAGTTATCAATTGCTGGGTAACCTGTCATTGAGCTACATTTACAGGGAAGAGAAAACGGCGGACGTAACCGGATACCGGCGGGAACTGAGTTTGGAAGAGGCCATTGCGACCGTCTCGTTTAAAAAGGGAAAAACCTCTTATCGACGGGAGGCCTTCACTTCGTTTGCAGCGGATATAGCTGTGATTCGCCTGAGTGCGGATACGGAAAAAGCGCTTGATTTTTCCATCCGGATGAACCGTCCCGAGCGATATACCGTCAGCGCCGACCCTGCCGACCAACCTGATTTGCGGATGGAGGGGCGTTTATTCGGAGGCGACAGTCTGACCGCCATAGACGGCATCAGGTACGGGGCGCGGGTGCGGGTGTTATTGCCGAAGGGAGGCGAACGGACGGCTCCCGATGATACGACCCTTAGAGTCAAAGACGCTTCGGAAGCCATCGTATTGGTTGCCCTGACTACGGACTATTTCGGGAAAGAGGTGGACAAACAACTGGATGCATTGCTTCTGGCTGCGGAAAGCAAGGGATACGACGAATTGAAAAGCGAACATGTCGCCTCTTACCGCAAGCTGTATGACCGGGTCAGGGTGGACTTCGGGCACGAAGTTGAGAAAGAAAAATTACCGGTGAATCAACGTTTGGTAGCATTTCAACAAGACCATAACGATCCTTCCCTGATGGCTCTTTATTACCAGTTCGGACGTTACCTGCTGATTTCCTCCACCCGTCCCGGCAGCCTGCCGCCCAATCTGCAAGGGCTTTGGTGCAACACCATCAATACCCCGTGGAATGGCGATTACCATATGAATATCAATGTTCAGATGAATCTGTGGCCGGCCGAGTCGGGGAATCTGACGGAGCTGCACCTTCCGTTGATTGAATGGACGAAGCAGCAGGTGCCGAGTGGCCGGCATACCGCGAAAGTATTTTATAATGCGCGAGGCTGGGTCACGCATATTCTGGGCAATGTGTGGGAATTTACGGCGCCCGGCGAACATCCTTCGTGGGGGGCGACGAATACCTCGGCCGCGTGGATGTGCGCACATTTGTACAATCATTATTTATATACGAAAGACCAAGCGTATCTGTCCGAAGTCTATCCGGTGATGAAAGAAGCGGCGCTGTTTTTCACGGACATGCTGGTCGAAAACCCGCGCAACCGGTATTTAGTCACGGCGCCGACCACTTCGCCGGAGAACACGTATGTGCTTCCCAACGGAAATACCGCCGCCGTCTGCGCCGGTTCGACGATGGACAATCAGATTCTGCGGGAATTGTTTCAGAATGTCATTGATGCGGCCGGGATACTGGGTGTGGATGCGGATTTTGCGGAAACCCTGGCCGGGAAGCGGGCGTCTTTGATGCCTACAACCATCGCCCCCGACGGTCGTATCATGGAATGGCCCGAACCCTATGAAGAACAAGACCCGCACCATCGCCATATCTCCCACCTGTACGGCCTGTATCCGGCGAATGAAATATCGCTGCAGACGCCGGATTTGGCAGCTGCTGCACGGAAAACGCTCGAAGTGCGCGGAGACGCGAGTACCGGCTGGTCGATGGCATGGAAAGTGAATTTCTGGGCGCGCCTGCACGACGGGGAACATGCCTTCAAGCTGTTGACCGACTTGCTGACTCCGTGTTCGTCGAACGGATTTAATTATTCGAAAGGCGGAGGGACTTATCTCAATCTGTTTTGCGCGCATCCGCCGTTTCAGATTGACGGCAATTTCGGGGGCTGCGCCGGCATTGCGGAAATGTTGATACAGAGCCAAAACGGTTTTATCGAATGGCTGCCGGCATTGCCTGCCGCATGGGAAACGGGTTCTTTCAGCGGTTTGCGGGTACAGGGCGGCGGAGAGGTTTCCGCCCGCTGGAGTGAGGGACGGTGGCAGACAGTCGGATTGAAAGCAATCGTAAGCAACGATTTCCGGATTAAACTTCCGGAAGATGCAACGGGATTGGTAGTGAAACTGAATGGGAAATCGGTCTCCTATCCGGTAATAGACGGTCTGCTGGAGGTTCATCTGCAAGCAGATGACGAGTTACGGTTGGAATTGTAACACGAAGGGACACGATGCAGCAATGGAAAGCATGGATACTGGCGGCGCGTCCGAAGACGTTGACGGCGTCGGTCGGTCCGGTATTGGTCGGATGCGCATTGGCCTTCCGGAGCGGCTCGTTCCGGGTGGTTCCGGCCGTGTTGTGTCTGGGGGTTGCCTTATTGGCGCAGGTAGCGGCGAATCTTGCCAATGATTATTTTGATTTCAAAAAAGGAGCAGACCGGGAAGGCCGTTCCGGCCGGGCGCGGGCGGTCGCATCCGGATGGATAGCGCCGGCGCCGATGCTGTATGCGGCATTGGGCGTGTTGGGACTGGCTTGCCTGTGCGGTTGCGGACTGTTATTTTATGCCGGATGGGAATTGATTGGAGTAGGATTGGCTATTGCCGTTTGCGTGTTGGCTTATACGGCAGGCCCTTATCCGTTGGCCTACCGGGGATGGGGAGACGTATGCGTGTTGGTGTTTTATGGCGTTATTCCGGTTTGTTTCACGTATTATGTGCAGGCGCACGCTTTTTCATGGACGGCTTTTTGGCTGTCGTTGTCGATGGGGTTGCTTTCGGTCAATATCCTGCTGGTAAATAATTATCGTGATTGCGAGCAGGATGAAGCGGCAGGGAAACGGACGACCGTCGTGCGGTTCGGTCGTACATTTGGCCGTGTGATGTATGCCGTGAACGTACTGTTGGCTGTCGCCTTTTCTTTTCCGGTTTACCTTTACAGGAACTGGAACGTCCGGATGCTGTTTCTCTTTTTTATGTTGTTGCAGTTTTTCATCTGGCAGGATGTATGTCGGCTGCAGGGCGGCGAGTTGAATAAAACACTGGAACAAACGGCTCGGAATGTATTGCTGTATGCGTTGTTGCTGTCGTCCTTGCTGCTGTATTAGTCGCACCCGCAGTCCCAACACGACGAAGTCCGGAGACCAA
>JAITQL010000132.1 GCA_031288935.1 Tannerella sp. | reverse complement strand
CTTGAGCGGTTCGGTATCGCGAGCGGAACGGAAGAGGCGCTCGAAGCGAAAATCGAAGACTATCTGGCGGCTTGCGCCGGGGCGAACCGTGCGAACGCGGGCAGCATAGACCGGCTTGCACGCAGGGAAAGGGCGGCGGAGGCAACGGCGGCCGTGCGCGCCTTTGTCAACAGGTATCTGCGTTACAACGAGGCCGTTACCGACGGAGACCGCCTGTCGCTCGGACTGCATATCCGCGATACGAAACTGACGCCCGCGCCTGTTCCGGCTACCTGTCCCGTGGCCATCATCACCCTCCCGGGCATACGGCAGCTGTCCGTCGCTTTCCGCGATGAAGGGGCGTATTCCAGGGGCAAGCCGCTGAACGTGACGGGCTGCGAAATACGGTATGCCATTCTCGACAACTGGCCCGAGTCGGTCGACGAACTGATTCATTCGGCCTTTTTTACGCACTCGCCCTGTATCTTTACTTTCGACGAGAACCGGCGCGGCAAGACGGTTTATTTCTGTCTTCGCTGGGAAAACGCCCGCGGCGAAAAAGGCCCCTGGAGCGGCATCCAGATGGCCATCATTCCGTAGGGAAACGGGGGGCGCGGGTTTCCGCGAATTATATTTCGCCGTTGCGTTCCGGGAGTTTTTTAGTACCTTTGTCCTCTATTTATTGAGCATTTAATTATTGATATAATGAAAATTCAGGCAAAAAACTCGAATGAAGCGATCTGGAAGGATCTGTATGCACGGACGAAGCTCCCCGAACAACTGGCTCCGCTTCAGGAAATGGCAACCAACCTCTGGTGGGTTTGGAATCACGAGGCAACCGACCTTTTTGAACGGATTGACGCAGGGCTTTGGGAAAAGACGGAGGGCAATCCGGCGCTTTTCCTCCAAAAACTTTCTCACAAACGGATGAACGAACTGACGGCGGATCAGGAGATGACGGGGCGGATCAGTCACGTCTACAGCCTCTTCAGGAACTACGTGCAGGCGCCGCCCGACCGCTCGCGGCCGTCGGTGGCTTATTTCAGCATGGAGTACGGACTGACAAGCGTGCTGAAAATCTACTCCGGCGGGCTGGGCATTCTGGCGGGCGACTATCTGAAGGAGGCCAGCGACAGCAATATCGACCTTGTGGCGGTCGGGTTCCTTTATCGCTACGGCTATTTCACACAGTCCCTGTCCATGGACGGGCAGCAGATTGCCAATTACGAGGCGCAGGATTTCAACCAGCTTCCCCTTGCGCAGATGCTGGACGATGCCGGGGAGCCGCTGGTGCTGGAGGTGCCTTATCCCGAACGGACGGTCTACGCGCATGTCTGGAAGGTCAGCGTCGGACGGGTTCCGCTTTATCTGATAGATACCGATATTGAGGAAAACAGCGACTGGGACCGCTTCATTACCCACCAGCTCTACGGCGGCGACTGGGAGAACCGGATGAAACAGGAATACATGCTGGGCATCGGCGGCATGTTGCTGCTGAACAGGCTGGGCATCAAAAAGCAGGTCTACCACTGCAACGAAGGCCATGCCGCCCTGATCAACGCGCAGCGGCTGGCGGACTGTATACGGAACGAAAAGCTGGACTTCAACGAGGCGCTGGAAGTGGTGCGCGCCTCGTCGCTCTATACCGTGCATACGCCCGTGCCGGCGGGTCACGACTATTTCGACGAAGCGCTGTTCGGGAAATACATGAGCGGATTTGCCGAAAAACTGGGCATCGGCTGGCAGGATTTTATCGACATGGGGCGCGAAAATCCGGGCAGCAGCGAGAAGTTCTGCATGAGTACCTTTGCGCTGAACACCTGCCAGGAGGCCAACGGCGTAAGCTGGCTGCACGGACAGGTGTCGCGGCAGATGTTTGCCCCGAACTGGAAGGGGTACTTTCCCGAAGAGCTGCACGTGGGCTACGTCACCAACGGGGTGCACATGCCCACCTGGACGGCCTCCGAATGGAAAACGTACTACGCCAAGGTCTTCGACCCGAATTTCCTGAACGACCAGTCCAACAAGGCCATCTGGGAAGCGATCCAGCTGGCGCCCGACGCGGAGATCTGGGACATCCGGAAGAAACTCAAGAACAAGCTGGTCGACTACATCAAGGTCGTGTATCGCGACAACTGGCTGAAAAACCAGGGCGATCCGCTCAAAGTGGTTTCCCTGCTTGAAAAGATCAATCCGAACGCGCTCATGATCGGCTTCGGGCGGCGCTTTGCCACCTACAAGCGGGCGCACCTGCTGTTTACCGACCTGGATCGCCTGGCGCAGATCGTGAACAACGAGAAGTGCCCGGTGCAGTTCGTCTTCACCGGCAAGGCGCATCCGGCCGACGGGGGCGGGCAGGGGCTGATCCGGCACATCGTCGAAATCTCGCGGCGCCCGGAGTTTCTCGGCAAGATTCTTTTTCTCGAAAACTACGACATGCGGCTGGCCAGCCGGCTCATTTCCGGCGTCGACGTCTGGCTGAATACGCCCACCCGTCCGCTGGAAGCCTCCGGCACGTCCGGCGAAAAGGCGGAAATGAACGGCGTACTGAACTTCTCCGTCCTGGACGGATGGTGGTACGAGGGCTACAAGCCGGGCGCCGGATGGGCGCTGACCGAAAAGCGCACCTACGAAAACCAGGAGTATCAGGATCAGCTGGATGCCGCTACGATCTATCACATGCTGGAGGATGACATTATTCCGCTCTATTTTTCAAAGAACAGCAAGGGCTATTCGCCCGAATGGATACAGTATATCAAAAACTCCATTTCGCAAATCGCGCCGGACTATACGATGAAACGGATGCTGGACGACTATATCAGCCGTTTCTACAACAAACTGGCGTCCCGTTCGGCGGAACTGGCGGAAGGGAACTATGCCCTGGCCAGGGAAATCGTGGAATGGAAGCGGGACGTGGCGGCGCACTGGAATGCCGTTGCCGTGGAGTCTTTCCGGCACAACGATTCGATGGCGCACGTCGTGGTCGGCGAAGACAACGTCTTCCAGGTCGTGATCGACCGGAAGGAGCTGAAGGGCGCTGTCGGGATCGACTTTGTCTGCACCCGGGAGCATCCCGAAAGTCACACGCTGGAGTTTATCTCCACCACGCCCTTCGCGCTGGTGAAGGAGGAAGGTTCCAGGCTCCATTTTGAACTGAAAATGAAAGCGTCCGAATTTGGCCATCTGAAGGTAGGATTCCGCATGTATCCGGTGCACGGAAAACTGCCTCACCGGATGGACTTTCCCTACCTGCGCTGGATTCAGCCGGAATAAGAGGCGGACGGCAGGCTTGATTATACTAAACATATTATATATTGCAATTATGGTAAACTTATTTGATATAAAAAACAAAGTGATTATCCTCACGGGGGGATGCGGGATTTTAGGTGGCTGCATGGCTAAATATCTGGCCGGCGAAGGCGCACGGGTGGTGATTCTTGACAGGAATGTGGAAGGAGGCCGGCAATTGGCCGGCGACATCAAGAAAGCCGGCGGAAGGGCTATTTTCCTCGAAACGGATGTGCTCAACAAAAACGTCCTGCTCAAGAACAAGGACGACATTCTGGAGAATTACGGGCAGATTGACGTCCTGATCAATCTGGCCGGCGGCAATATGGCGGGTGCAACCATCCCGCCGGACAAGACGTTTTTCGACCTCGATGTCGACGCCTTCCGCAAGGTAGTCGACTTGAATCTGTTCGGGACGGTGCTTCCGACGATGGTATTCGCACAGGT
>JAITQL010000095.1 GCA_031288935.1 Tannerella sp. | reverse complement strand
CGTTCATTTAACGCCCGTCGTGCTCGAGATGGGAGGCAAAAGCCCCTGTATTGTGGATCGAACGGCCGATCTGGCGCTTTCCGTGCCTTCCATCTGCTGGGGGAAGTTCCTGAACGCCGGACAAACGTGTGTAGCGCCCGATTACCTGCTGGTTCACAAGGACGTGAAAGACGAACTGCTGGAATTGCTCAAGCAGCAGATTCGTGCGTTCTACGGCGACGACATCCGGTCGAACAGGGACTTTGGACGGATTGTCAACGAAAAACATTTCAACCGCTTGCAGGCATTTCTGACGGAAGGCACGCTTGTTTGCGGAGGAGGTACGGACAAAGCCGACCTGTATATCGAACCTTCGATTTTGGACGGAATCACATGGGAGAGCCGCATCATGCAGGAAGAAATTTTCGGGCCTGTTTTGCCGGTGATTACCTACGATGACCTGTCCGATGTTGTTCGGATACTGGCCGGCCGGGAAAAACCGCTGGCGTTGTATCTTTATTCAACCGACGGGGCGGTACAGCAGCGTATCATCCGCGACGTGCCGTTCGGAGGGGGATGTATCAATGCAACCGTCCTTCACATGCTGAATGCCCACATGCCGTTCGGAGGCGTGGGGAACAGTGGACTGGGACGTTATCACGGACGGTGGAGCATCGAGGCGTTCTCGCACCGGAAAAGTATCCTGACTGTGACGCCTGCGCCGGAACCTTCGCTGTTTTATCCGCCCTATGAGGATCATGTGCAGATTCTGAAACAAATCTACCTCGGAAACCGTCTGTAAGCCACTTGCCGGCTTGCATGGCAACCGGTTTCAAACCAAACGGTGGAAGCGGGATTCATTCCCGTTTCCACTTTTCACACCTCCCTGCCTGCCGTTCCGAACGCGGTGATTTCATGCGCTGTCTGTAAAGATAACAGCAGGAAATTGCCGGAAAACACTTTTCTTCAATCACAGGAACCTGTTTCGTTGAAGCAGTAAAACCGTTTTTATCCTGACGCAGCTCTTGCAAGTTATCGCAGACCTGCATTCTTGCAGACAAACTGGTCTTTGGAGAACGGTTTCTCCCGGAAAAACCGGATTTCCTCTGGCTTGGACAGTTCGTTTTCATGCGTCTTCGCAAAGGTAAAGTACGGGGAAAACAAATTCGTTTCGTTTTTTTATGTAAAACATGCGCGAAGGAATGATTTTCATGTCTATATTTGCAACAAAACACGGATGCTATGTAACTTAACAGGGGGTGTATCTGCTGGATTGCAAGATTCCGTGAAAAATTGACTGATGAAATGAAAGGATATTATTTTATGACAGAAGCTGTGAAAAGACAATCCGTGCTTTGGAGGATATTCCGTTTTTATGTGGACGGTTTTCGGAGCATGTCGGTGGGAAAGACGCTGTGGTGTATCATCATCATAAAACTTTTTATCATGTTTTGTTTGTTGAAGCCATTCTTTTTTCCCCGTTATCTGGAACAGTTTGAAACCGGCTCCGAGAAACGGGACTATGTTTCGAGCGAGTTGATAAACAGAGCTATTATTCCCTAAATATTTATTGAATATGATTGAAAGTATTGACAATTCTTTGATTGACTGGTCGAGGGCGCAATTTGCCCTGACGGCCATTTACCATTGGCTTTTTGTTCCGTTGACATTGGGGCTTGGGGTTATTCAGGCCATCATGGAGACGATTTATTACAAAACCGGAAAGGAGTATTGGAAAACGACCGCCCGGTTTTGGATGAAGATATTCGGAATCAATTTTGCGATTGGTGTAGCTACAGGTTTGATCCTGGAGTTTGAGTTTGGTACCAACTGGTCCAATTACAGTTGGTTTGTAGGAGATATCTTCGGTGCGCCGCTGGCGATCGAAGGTATTGTGGCGTTTTTTATGGAAGCGACGTTTATTGCCGTGATGTTCTTTGGATGGAACAAGGTGAGCAGGGGTTTTCACTTGACGTCTACCTGGCTGACCATCGGCGGTGCGACGCTGTCCGCGCTGTGGATTCTGGTGGCGAATGCGTGGATGCAGTATCCGGCAGGGATGTATTTTAATCCGGACGACGTGCGTAACGAAATGAAGGATTTCTTTGCCGTTGCGCTCTCTCCGGTGGCGATCAACAAGTTTCTGCATACCGTGCTTTCGGGATGGATCCTGGGAGGCGTGGTGGTTACCGGTATTTCCAGCTGGTTTTTGCTGAAGAAGAGGGAAACGGCCTTTGCGCTGCGCAGTATCAAGATCGCGGCTTTGTTCGGACTGGTGGCTTCCCTGCTGACGCTCTGGACGGGCGACGGATCGGCGTATCAGGTCGCTCGGAAGCAGCCGATGAAACTGGCGGCCATGGAGGGGCTTTACCAGGGGGGCAACGGCGTTGGACTGGTCGGCTTCGGCGTGCTGAATCCGGCGAAGAAGAGTTACAATGACGGTGTAGACCCGTTCCTCTTTAAAGTGGAAGTGCCCAAGCTGCTGTCGTTTCTTGCCGAACGCGACCTGAACGGATATGTGCCGGGCATTACGAATCTGCTCGAAGGAGGTTACAAGACGCCTTCGGGCGCTACCGCACTCTCTGCACAGGAGAAGATTGCCCGCGGACAGGTCGCCATCAAGGCGCTGGCCAATTACCGTACCGCCAAAAAGAATCGGGACGAAGCGGCGGCCAAGACACAGTTGGCGTTGCTGAACGAGAACTTTGCCTGTTTCGGCTACGGCTACATCAAGGATCCGGGGCAGCTTGTACCGTCTGTCGGTCTGACGTTCTATGCGTTCCGGAGAT
>JAITQL010000037.1 GCA_031288935.1 Tannerella sp. | reverse complement strand
GCAACGGCTATCTACGGCACGCGCGGCGCCAACGGCGTGGTATTGATCACCACCAAACAGGGAAAGGTGGGGCAGAATACCATCACGTACGACAACTACTTCGGCTCGCAGTGGCTCGGCAAGAAAATTCCCCTGCTGACCGCCCAGCAATATGCGCAACTCAAGAACGATGCCGTAACCACGTCGAACGACCAGTTCATACTGACCGGCAAGCTCAATCAGGTGAAGAATCTTCCCTTCTCGGACGCGGATATTGCCGCGCTGGCCGGCAATACGACCAACTGGGAAGACGCCGCCTTCCGCACGGCGCCTACGCAGAATCACCAGCTCACCGTGGCCGGTGGAGACGAGAAAACGCGCTATGCCCTGTCCGCCAATTATTATAAACAGGAAGGCATCATTCTCCGTACGGACTTTGACCGCCTGTCGGCGCGCATCAACTTAGACAGAAAGATCAACGACGCCCTGACCATCGGCGAGAATTTGACCATCAGTCAGATCAGCGCCAACGAATCGCCGGACATCGTCAACAACATCCTGGGCATCCGTCCCGATTTTCCCATTTACAACGAAGACGGCTCGTACACGCTCAAGCAGCCGGGCGAATCGGCGCTGGGCAACCCGATTGCCACGCTGAATTTGCAGGAGAATCTGACCAAGACCTTCCGCGTGCTGGGCAATGCCTACGCGGAATACAAGTTTCTGAACGCATTCAAACTGCGGTTGAGTCTGGGAATCGACCAGTCGCACAGCGACGGATTCCAGTACATCCCGATCTCCCTGTATGAAGGGCAGGCCGTAGGGGGCGGCGCCAAGCAGGCCGGCAAGACGGCGTCCACCTGGCTGAACGAAAATACGCTGAACTACAGCAAGCAGTTCGGCAGGCACGGCCTGGATGCTTTGATCGGCTACACGCAGCAGCAATACACAGCCATCGGGCATATTGCCTCGCAGGGCGGTTTTACGGCAGACGACACGGGATACTACAACCTGGGCGCCGGTTCCACCAACAAGGCGGCCTCTTCCTCGTATTCCTCCTGGCAGCTGTCCTCCTATCTGGGGCGGGTGAACTACAATTACCGGGAGAAATATTTTGTTACGGCAACGGCACGCGCCGACGGGTCTTCGCGTTTCGGAAAGAACAACAAGTGGGGCTATTTCCCTTCGGGCGCATTAGCCTGGAACCTTACACGGGAAGACTTCCTGCGGGACATCCGGGAAATCAGCAACCTGAAACTGCGACTGAGCGCCGGACTGACCGGCAACCAGGAGATCGGCGTTTACCAGTCTTTGTCGGACATGGCTACCTACAAGTATATCCTGGGCGCCAACCAGGTGTCCGTCGGTTATGCGCCGGGACGCATGGCCAACGACGCCCTGACGTGGGAAAAGACCGTTCAGTATTCGGCTGCGCTGGATTTGGGACTGTTCAAGGATCGCCTCACCCTGACGCTGGACTTCTATCAAAAAAGAACGAGCGACCTGCTGCTGAACGTCACGATCCCGTCCACCGTGGGACTGGGAACGATTACGTCCGGCTATCTGAGTACGCTTCAAAATTGCGGCGCTGTGCAGAACAGAGGGGTGGAATTTACGCTCAGCTCGGTCAATGCCCGCACAAAGCAGTTTGAATGGACAACCGACCTGGTTTTCTCTTCCAACGAAAACAAAGTGCTCAGTCTGGGCGAAAGCTCCGAGATTATCAGCGACCCCTTCATTGCCAAAGTGGGCGAGGCCGTAGGCTCGTTCTATGTCCTGAAGACGGACGGCGTGTTCAAGTCAACGGACGACATTGCGAGCCTTCCGAAAAACAAGGCGAATACCCTGCCCGGCTTCCAGCGTTACGTGGACATCAACGGCGACGGAGAGATTTCGCAGGCCGGCGACCGGATCATTGTCGGCAATTCGCAGCCGAAATTCATCTTCGGACTTACGAACAGCCTTTCGTACGGCGCCGTCGATCTGAGCTTTCTGCTTCAGGGAATGTACGGAAACAAACTGTACAACCAAACGCTGGCCTACCTGAGCCAGGGCACCGGCTATACCAATGCGACCACGCGCCTGCTGGACCGGTGGCAGCCGGATCATGAAGATACGGACGTGCAGCGGGCTATGGAAGACCCGGCCATCGTACCTTCGGATATTTACATCGAAGACGGGTCTTACATCCGGCTCAAGAGTATCACGCTGGGAGTGACCCTGCCCTCGAAGTGGCTGGAGCATCTGCTGATTAAGCAGCTTCGGTTCTACGTGTCCGCACAAAACCTCGTTACGTGGACGAAATACAGCGGATTCGACCCCGAGGCAAGCAAGAACGAGCAGACCACGCTGACCTTCGGACGCGACAACAACGTGTATCCGGTCAGTAAAACCGTGCTTGGCGGATTAAGTATTACATTTTAAGTATTCATTCATTTGACAAGACATAAACGTATGAAAAATAATAGCTCTTTTTTACGACTCCTCTTTCTCCCGGTTGCCTTTTTCATTTTGACGGCATGTATTTCGCTGGAGGAAGACCCGAAAACGTTCATCTCTTCCGATCAGTATTACCGGAATATTACCGACGCCAAGGCCGCCGTCACGGCCGCTTACTGGGGATTGAACAGCTCCGGCCAGACGCCCTACAACATCCTGTTTGTAACCGGTCAGGAGTTTATGGCCGACGATATCAAGATGGGCCCCGGCGCGACGAATCCCGACGTGAAGGCGCAGTCAACGCTCGACCATTCGCCTTCCACCCTTCGCGTCAGGGAAATCTGGCAACAGCATTACGCTGCCATCACAAAGGCCAATATTGCGATTGACCGGCTGCCGGATATACCGACGGCTACGGCGGCCGAAGCCGAATGGCTGAAGCATTACATCGCCGAAGCCAAGTTCCTGCGGGGATTGTACTATTTCAACCTGGTGCGCCTGTACGGAAGCGTCCCGTTGGCGCTGCATGAGACAAGAACCCTGGACAAGGACGCCCTGTTACTGGAAAGAACCCCGGCTTCGGAAGTTTACGACCAAGTGATCCGGGACTTTACGGAGGCGGTACAGGATTTGAAATGGTATTTCCCGCCTGCCGACGAGAACGCCGGACGCGCCAATGCCGCTTCAGCCGAAGCCTTCCTTTCGCTGGCCTATCTGACCCTGGCCAACGTCAGCTTAGACGACAATCAGCGGGCAGCCAATATTTCCGTAATCTCCAACCGGGACGATCTGCTCCGCAAGGCCATCGAACACGGTCACAACGTGATTGATCACCCGAACCGGTATTACGACTTGTTCGAAGACTATGCCGACGTGTTCAAAAAGACGTCAAAGAACGGGAAGGAACATCTGTTCTCGGCGCAGTTCAGTTCCACCACGCTGGCAAACGGGAACGGATTCGGCAACCGGACGGCGCCCTTGGGGATCAAGGGCGCAAACGGCATTTTCGCCGATGAACCGACGTCCGACCTGGTCAGCCTCTTTAACGACTATGACAAGAGAAAGGCCGGTTCCCTGACGGACAGGTATACGATTGGCGGCGTGACCACCATTATCGACCCGATTCAAAACGACGGATCGAGCTACGCCAACTGGAAGTATTTCGATCCCGACGTACCCTCCATGCTGGGGCAGTCGGGCATCAACGTCCCGATTATCCGGTACGCGGAAGTGCTGCTGAACAACGCCGAAGCGAACAATGAACTCTACGGCCCGAACGGGGAGGCGTACCGCGACTACAACCTGATTCGCAAACGCGCCGGCCTGCCTGAGTTTGCCCCCGGCAGCCTGACCAAAGATCAGTTTCGCGATTCGCTGTATCTTGACCGGCGTCTGGAGTTGAATTTTGAATATCACCGCTGGTTCGACCTGATCCGTCAGATTGACGGGGACGGCAACCACATCATGGTGAAGACGCTGAACGATTTCGGGAAGCCGAGCGCGAGAGACAAGCATTACTTGTATCCCGTTCCGCAGAACGAACGGGACATGAACCCGAAACTGACACAAAATCCGGGTTGGAACTGACCGTTCTTCCGTATTTCCGGCAGGTGCGGACGGAACTGCCGTCCCGCCTGTGCCGGAAATACGGTACCCGTAGCAGATATAATTTATAACGGATCATTTATTAAAAACTCTTTGCAAGATGAACAGAAAAATAACGAGTAGTCTGAAACCGGCAGCCCTTCTTCCGATAACGCTTATCGGAGGGGTTGCATGGAGTACCGGCGCCTTTGCCCAGCATCAACAGCCTTTTCAGGGGAAGATCGGCAAGACGTACGAAGAATCGAAGGAAGCGTGGACGGCCAATCCCAAAGCGCCTGAGAATGCCCCCAATGTTGTATGGGTATTGATTGACGACGTGGGTTTCGGAGCCGCCAGCGTTTTCGGCGGTCTGATCCAGACGCCGAACCTGGAGGTACTGGCCAACCAGCGACTGCGCTACACCAATTTCCATACCTGCGCCATCAGCGCCCCGACCCGTGCCGCGCTGCTGACCGGCCGCAATTCGCACGCCGTACACATGGGCGG
>JAITQL010000033.1 GCA_031288935.1 Tannerella sp. | reverse complement strand
ATAGCGCTGGATTGCTTCACTGCGTTCGCAAGGACGGAGTGCGGCGTTTCTTTCGGGATACCTGTTACCGCATGGCAAAACCCCGTTTGGCGCAACCGCCATGAAGGGCAACGCCTGCGACGTTCTATTGGCATACAAACCCTGCCTGTTTTTCATGGCGTCTCAAAAAAGGTTGCACATTGAACGTTGAGCTTCCCAAAATTTAGACTACCTTTGGCGCATCTTTTCAGGAAAAGGTAAAAAACAAATGCGTGCAGTAAAAAACAAAATCTTTATCGCCGGCCTGTTACTGGCCATCCTGGCGACACCTTACGTGGCGAAGCCCTTGCACGTGCACTGTCATTGCAGTGCGCAGACGGAGGAGTGCGCCCATGAGGACGGCGACTGTGACAACTGTCCGATATGCCATTTCACGCTGTCGACTTTTGTTGAAGCGCAAACGACCGTTTCCGTCCTGCCGCTGTCGTTTTCCGTCATCGAAACGACGACCTGTCCGGAAAAGATCACGATTGCGGACTTTTCCTTCCGCCATCTCCGCGGCCCGCCCTGCATCTAATTTCTTTCGTTTATTCGCGTTTCTTCGGGACGGATACTTACAGTGATTCCGTCCGGAGAAACTGTATCCATTTTAAACAGGGAATTGTCATATGTATATCAAATCTATTCCGGCAACGTGCATGTTGTCGGCCGTCCTGTGCGTTCATGCACAGGAGAAGGATTCCATCCGGACGGTTCAGCTGGACAGTATAACGGTTCATGCCTCTTATGCGCGGAGCGTCGCCCGACAGTCGACGTTGCAGGCAGAGGTGGCGGAGGCGCGTTTCCTGTCCGATCATTTTACGGGAAACCTGGTGCAGACGCTGCAACGCCTTCCCGGCGTGCGTTCGATGGACGTGGGCGCCGGTTTCTCCAAACCCGTCGTCCGGGGCATGGGATTCAACCGTATTTCCGTTGTTGAAAACGGCATCAAGCAGGAAGGTCAGCAGTGGGGCGCCGATCACGGACTCGAAACGGATGCGTTCAATGCCGAACGGGTCGTTGTTCGCAAGGGGCCGGCGTCGTTACTCTACGGCAGCGACGCCATGGGCGGCGTGATCGAGCTGTTGCCGCTTCCGCCGCCCCGGGAGAATCAGACTTTCGGCGAGGCCGTGTGGCTGACCAGGTCGGTGAATGAAACCCTCGGCGCGTCGGTGGCGGTTACAAGAAAAATGAATCGCTGGCACGCGAAAGTCCGGTACTCCGAACAGCATTTCGGCGATTATCGCGTGCCTGCCGATACGGTCGTCTACCTTACGCAGCGTCAGCCGCTGTACGGACGCAAACTGAAGAATACGGCCGGCCTCGAGCGCGATGTCTCGCTCTCTGCCGGCTATCGGCGGGGCGCGTACACGTCCGGCTACGCCGTGAGCAGCGTTTACCAGAAGACCGGATTCTTTCCCGGCGCGCACGGGATTCCCGATCTCTCACGCTTGCAGGACGACGGCGACAGCCGCAACGCAGGCCTTCCGTACAGCACGGTGCAGCATCTGAAGGCGACGACCCGCCAGCAGCATGTTTTCGGCGACGCGGTCACGGCTTCGTGGGACGCCGGTTTTCAGCAGAACCGGCGCGAAGAGCGCAGTCTTTTTCATACGCATTATGCCACTCAGACGCCGCCGGAGCAGGATCCGGACAAGGAACTTGCCTTCCGGCTCGACACGTACAGTTCGGCCGTGAAAGTACGGAACAGCAGCGCGCTGAACTGGGAACATGCGGCCGGATGGGACGCGCAGTATCAGCAGAACCGCATCTCGGGATACGGCTTTCTGCTGCCTGCCTACGATCGTTTTGCCACGGGACTGTTCTGGCTTGTCACCTGGCGCCCGCTCCGGAATCTGACGGTCAGCGGGGGCGTGCGCTACGACTTCGGGCAGATACGGGTGGAGGCTTTCGCCGATCCCTACCTCCAGGCTTATCTTGCGGGACAGGGATACGGCGACGACCTGATCGAGGCGTATTACTGGCGCAGCTATCCGGTGAACCGCCGTTTCGGAGATTTTTCCGGGTCGCTGGGCATCGTCTGGGAACTGCACGGGGAGCATGTGCTGAAGGCAAACTTCGGTCGCAGTTTTCGGCTGCCCGGCGCAAACGAGCTGGCGTCAAACGGCGTGCATCACGGCACGTTCCGCCACGAACAGGGGACGCCTTCGCTGCTCTCCGAGCACGGCTGGCTGCTGGACATGTCGTACGCCGGTTCCGTCCGGGGCTTTTCATTTTCAATGTCGCCGTTTGTCGGGTGGTTCGATCATTACATCAGCCTGCAGCCTTCGGGCGAATGGTCGGTGCTGCCTCATGCGGGACAGATTTACCGGTATTCGGCAGCGAACGCGGTCTTTGCCGGAGCGGAGATGTCGGTGGAGGCGGATTTTCTGCGCCGGTTCAATTATCGGCTGGCCGGCGAGTATGTGTATACGTACAACCGGGACGAACATGTGCCGCTGGCCTTTTCGCCTCCGGCTTCGCTGCGCCATACGCTGACGGCCCCGGTGCGGAAGTTCCGCTTTCACGTCGAGTGGCAGCAGCTTTCGGCGCAGCATCGCGTGACGCGCAACGAAGATCCGACGCCCGGCGCGTCGCTTTTTCATGCCGGCGCCGCGTGGGAACTGCCCCGGGCAGAACTGTCGCTGTCCATGCAGAATATCGGAAACAGCAAATATTACAATCACCTGAGTTTTTACCGCAAGGTAGAGATTCCGGAGCCGGGACGAAATATCCAGTTGACGTTACGAATCCCGTTTCGTATACTGGATCGTGACTGACTTTATGAATTATTTTAATAAACAGTATGATGAAAAAGAATTTTGTATTTTACGCATGCAGCCTTGCGGTTGTATTGGTTCTGGCGGGATTTGCCGCCTGTGAGGAAGAAAGTGACACTCTCAAGCCGTCGATCGAACTGATCGAACCGGCCGAGGGCGAGGTATTACTGATCGGTGCGGACGTGCACTTCGAGATGGCCCTGTCGGACAATGAGCAGCTCGGATCGTACAAGATAGAGATTCATCCGAATTTCGACGGACACGATCACGACACGAAGGCGGAGGCCGAGACCGAACCTTTCTACTTTGAGCGTTCGTGGGACGTTTCAGGGAAAAAGAACACGTCGGTACATCACCACGAGATCGTGATACCGGAAAATGCCACGCCGGGAGACTATCATCTGATCGTGTATTGTGCCGATGCGGCCGGAAACGAGTCGCACATCGCGCTCAACATCGAGTTGAGCCACGAGGGTGAACATATCGGACATGATCATGATGACTGAAGGTCATATTTTACGACACTTCTTCATCCCGTAGAGAGAAGGCCGTTCAGGTATTAGCCCTGAATTTGGCAAACATTGAAAGGAGGCACGTCATTACGGCGTGCCTCCTTATTATGTAACGTAAAATAAATAACCTGTGAAAGATTGTTTGCCTGTTGTTATCACTTGTTTATTTTTCATCCCTATATTGTGAACAGTATAAAATCGGGATGATTT
>JAITQL010000001.1 GCA_031288935.1 Tannerella sp. | reverse complement strand
TTCTCCGTCGGCGCATCGTGGCGACTGTCGAACGAAAGCTTCATGGAAGGCACGCAGAACTGGCTTACCAACCTTTCCCTGCGCGGCAGCTACGGAACGTCGGGCAACGACAAGCTGATCAACAGCGATGGCAACATGGTCTACTACGGATACCAGGCCACCTATGCTTCGTACGACATGTACGGCAACGCCGGCCTGCAACCCTCTACCCTGGCCACGCCCGGATTGAAGTGGGAAAAGAACGCGCAGTTCAACATTGCCGCCGATTTTACGCTCTTCAACCGCGTCAACGCCACCCTCGAATACTACAGCCGCGAGTCCAAGGATCTCCTTTACTACAAGGAGCTGCCATATTCCTCGCAGGCCGGAACGGCCAAGGGACTTAACACCAACCTGGGCGACATCCGCAATTCGGGCGTGGAAGTGACGCTGGGCGCAAACATCGTCCGCACCAAAGACTTCAGCTGGAACATCGACGCCAACTGGACGACGCAGAACAACAGGATCACCTACCTGCCCGGCGGCGAATACACGTTCACCAGCCGCGTGTCTACCTACAAGATCGCCGAAGGACATTCGCGCTGGGAGTTTTTCATGCCCACCTTTGCCGGCATCAACCCCGACAACGGTAACGCCATGTACTACATCAAGGACGACAACGGCAACCGCACGACAACGGAAGACTATGCCAAGGTGACGCTCGATGACTACGAATGGCACGGATCGACCATACCCAAAGGATTTGCCTCCGTCACCAATTCGTTCAAGTGGAAAGACGTCGATCTGTCCTTCATGTTCTACGGTTCCTACGGCGCCAAGATGTTCGATTATGTATGGCTGGAACGTGTGACGTTGCGCAACGGCTTAGGCGTGATTCAGGATCAGGTGGGCGGCCGCTGGCGTCAGCCGGGCGACAATGCCTCGCAACCCCGCTGGTCGTACGACAACTATACCGGTACCCGCCAGCCGACCAGCTACTTTATCTTTAACAACGACTACCTCCGCCTGCGAAACCTCACCATCGGCTACAGCCTGCCCAAACGGTTGCTTTCGAAGGTGCAGATCAGCAACGCACGCCTCTATCTGACCGGCGACAACCTGCTCACCTTCGGCGCGGCCGCCAAGCGCAGCACCGAACCCGAAACGGAAGTCACCGGCAACAACTACAACGGCAGCGAACTGACCGACAACGGCTATCCCGGTACGCGCAGGGTGTATATGGGAGGTATTCAAATTTCCTTTTAACGAACTAAATTATTCAGATGTATGAAAAATAGTATAAAATCAATCAGCCTGTTTCTGTTGAGCGGATGGATGCTTGTAATGAGCAGCTGTTCAGACCTGCTCACCACAAACTCATCGACGGACATAACCGACGCCACGGTGCTCGAAAGCGCCGCCAACCTGAACATGGTACTCACGTCGGCCTACAAGCGAATCTACTTTCACGGAGCCGACCGCGTCTATGCCGGTCTGCCCGGACTGCAGATATACACCGATTTGAGCGGCGCCGACATCGTGTGTCACGACAACTACGGCTCTACGCAGGTGCAGTGCTACGAATACGAGATTCAGAAGACGCGCTACACGGACTTGGCCAGTCGTATCTGGGAGATGATGTACAACGCCATCAACCAGGTGAACACCGTGATCGACTACATCGACGACGCCAGCGGCGAGGATGCCTACAAGCAACAGGTCAAGGGACAAGCCCATGCCATGCGCGGCATCTGCTACTTCCACCTCATCATGAACTATCAGCAGACGTATGCCGTGGCCAAAAACAAGCCCGGCGTGGTGTTGCGCCTTTCCTCGTCCGAATCGAACGACTTGCCGCGTGCATCGGTCGAGGAGTGCTATGCACAAATCGTCAAAGACCTGACCGTCGCCAAAGAGATGCTATCCACTTTCGACCGCGAAGGCCAGTGGATCATCAATCGCGACGTCGTTTCCGGCATGTTAGCCCGCGTTTATCAGGTGATGGGGAACTGGGACGGCGCTCTGGCCGAATCCGAAGCGGTGTACAACCGCTACAGTCAGCTGATGACGCGCGACGAATACCGCAGCGGCTTTGACGACGTGATCTCCAACGGATACAAGGAAGTCGTCTGGGCGGTCAAGTTCACCGACACCGACAATGTCGGCGGAGCTACCCAGTTCAACTTCTGGTTCAATCAGGATCCGTCCTACGGCGAGGGCATGACCGACGGGCCGATCTACTCGTTCCTTTCCTTCTTTGCCGCACCCGAATACGTGGAACTGTTCGAGGAAACGGACGACCGCTACATGTTCTGGAAACGCGAAGAGAACCCGACGGTCAATATCCGCACCAAGTGGGCGTACGACAAATGGAAGCATTACGGCGACGCCAACGGCGCAAAGCAGGGAAACACCCGTCCCGAAGTGCCGCTGATGCGCGGGGCGGAGATGCTGCTGATCATGGCCGAAGCCTCGGCGCACCTGAACAACGGCAAGGCGCTGGAATACCTGAACCGCCTGCAAACGGCGCGTAACGTGAAGAATCTGACCGCGGCGCCGGGTGGCGACGAACTGCTGGAAGCCATCTACGTGGAGCGTCGCAAGGAACTCCTGGGCGAAGGCGTAACAGGCATCTACGACCTGCTGCGCCTGCAACGCCCGCTGATTCGCTACGGCGAGTGGGAAGGGCACGAAGCGGGACATTATTCATGGGGACTCCTGAATCTGAACAACTACAGTCCGACCGACGCCCGGCCCTACGGCATGTATCCGTCGAACGACTACCGTTTCTTCTGTCAGATTCCCGAACGTGAAATCGTCTACAACGAAGCCCTGACCGAAGCCGACCAGAACCCTTTCAGCGGACAGTAAACGGGATTCAAAATTCAAGATTCGGGATGCAAAGATTCCGGAATTGAGGATTGAAATGCGGAGACACGGATGCACACGGAGATTGATTTCCGTGTCTCCGTGTCTCCGCTGTTTTCCATTCCCCTCCCGTTTCCGGTTTGGGCGGTTTCGCCCGGCAACAGTATAAACGCAGACCGGACGTCATTAAAATCTGCGGAATCCGCGTTAAAATCCGCGCCGGTCTGCGCGAAACGAATCTTTGAATTTTTGAATCTTCGAATCTTTGAATTTCTACCGGATGGCTTTCAGCAGTTGGCGGACGGCCTCGTCCGGCGAGGCGGTTTCGCCCAGAAGCTGTACGAACTTGCTGCCGATGATGGCGCCCGATGCGTTACCGGCGGCGGCGTCGAAGGTAGCCCTGTTGCTGATGCCGAAACCGACCAGACAGGGGTTTTGCAGGTTCATCGCGCGGATGCGGCGGAAGTAGGCCTGTTTGGCTTCGTCGAAGTCCCGTTGAGCGCCGGTGACGGAGGCGCTCGAAACCATGTAGATGAATCCGCTTGTGTGCGTATCGATCAGGCGTATGCGGTCGTCGGAAGTTTCGGGCGTGATCAGCATGATCACCTTCAGCCCGTGGGCGGCGGCCGTATCCTTGTAGTGGGACAGGTAGTCGGCAAAGGGCAGGTCGGGGATGATCACGCCGTCCACGCCGACGGCCTCGCACGAGCGGCAAAAGGCCTCGAAGCCGTATTGCATCACCGGGTTGAGGTAGCCCATCAGGACGAGCGGCATCCGGATGGTTTGCCGGATGTCCCCGAGCTGCTCAAACAGGCGGTGCAGCGACATGCCGTTGCGGAGCGCCTGCGTGGCGGCCTGCTGTATGACCGGCCCGTCCGCCATCGGGTCGGAGAACGGGATGCCGATTTCGGCCATGTCCACGCCCTGGCTTTGCAGCGCTTCCAGAATGGCCTGCGTCCGGTTTAATGCGGGATAGCCGGCCGTAAAGTAGACCGACAGGATACCCTCCCGCTTTGTATCGAAAAGTTGTGTAATCCGATTCATATGCTTTCTTGTTTGTTTTTGAATTGATTGATAAATGCCTCCAGCCGGGCGATGTCCTTGAGCGCCGGGGCGGTCTCGAAGCCGCTGTTTACGTCGATGCCGGCCATCCGGGGATGAGCCAGACGGCGCAACTCGCAGAGGCTTGCGGGATGAATGCCTCCGCCGAGCAGAAAGGGCGTTTCGCCGCGGTAGGCGTCCAGCGCCCTCCAGTCGAAACTTTTGCCGGAACCGCCGTACACGTCGCCTTTCGTATCGAAGAGGAAATAATCGGCATGAGACGCATAAGCGTCTGCAAGCATCAAGTCTCCGGCCTCGGCGACGGAGAAGGCCTTGACGACGCAGTAGCCCTGCTGTCTCAAGGCCTCGCACAGGACGGGCGATTCGCTGCCGTGCAACTGCAGACAGCTCAACCCGTAGCGCGAAGCCTTGTCCTCCATTTCCTCCCGGCCGGCATTGACAAAGACGCCGACTTTCGTTTTCGTACACCGGCGGATGGCCTCTGCATACGGTTCTTCGTCCGGCACGCAACGCGGCGAGCGGGGATAAAAGATAAATCCCATCCAGTCGATGTCCAGGCGTTCCACCGCCCGGATATTCTCCGCATCCCTCATGCCGCAAACCTTGATTTTCATTGCCTAATTCTCCTTGTTCAGTTCCTGGATAAACCGGTGCAGGCTTTCTCCCGGATCTTCCGTTTTCATGAACGTTTCGCCGATCAGGAAACCGCGGAAGCCGGCTTCGCGCAGTTGCCTGACCGTTTCGACGTCCGACAGTCCGCTTTCCGAAACAAGCAGCGGCGCCTGTTTCCCCCTTCCGGCCGCCTCCGCCTTCATTTGCGCGATCAGGCGGAATGAATTTTCGACCGTCGTATGAAACGTTCCCAGGTTCCGGTTGTTCACGCCCAGCATGTCAACCTCCGGATGAAGACGGGACAGTTCGTCTTCGTCATGAATTTCCAGCAGCACCTCCATATCCAGGTCGTGCGCCGTTTTCGTCAACTGCACACACTCGCTTCTTGTCAGTACGGAGGCAATCAGCAATACGGCATC
>JAITQL010000233.1 GCA_031288935.1 Tannerella sp. | reverse complement strand
GCCCTGCGGAAACTTCTGATTTGATTTTAAGTAAACCGTCACATCGTCGTGCCGGAAAGATTCCCGAGTGAATCTTTCTGCATGACGCTATGTATACAGGTTCGGGAATGGATGCAGGCAAAACTGCACGTTCCAATTATTTACTTATAAATCAAATCAAAATGGAATCAAAACAAAAGAAGAAACTTTTAAAAATACTGTATATCCTGCTTATATTGGCAGGCTGAGTCGCGGCGTGCAGCAACCTGATCACGAACGATTACGTGAAAGACGTCATTGTATTGGCTACGATCTGCGTCGGACTGTTCGGAATCATGCAATCATTGAACAGTTCGCCGGAGGATACCTCCGGGAACAGAGAGCAAACGGACGGAAAAAACAGGAAGATTCATGAAAATAAATAAGGATTTGGTGGATGCGTCGCTGATGCTGTCCATAATTTCATTAGTCCTGACGGGAACGACCGAGTTTTCCGATGCGACACAAAAACTGATTGTCATCATCCTGTTGGCAGTATTGATCGTTGTGCTGGTGATTTGCCGCGTCCTGTCCGGCCGTCAACCGTAAGGGTTGCGTTCGGACGTGCGTAATTTTCTCGGCCCGGAACTATTCTTCAGGCTCCCCTTCCTCCCGAAGGCAGGCGCCGGAAGATTTTTCCGGGCTGTTTTTTTTCATCCCGTGCCGGATGTGTCGGGCAGCCCCCGCCTCGGGATGTATGGGCGCCTCGCCCCAAGGTGCATGGGCGCCTCGCCCCAAGGTGCATGAGTGCCTCGCCCCAAGGTGTATGGGCGCCTCGCCCCCAGATGTATGGGGCAGCCTCGCCCGGGGTGTATGGACGCCTCCGTCCCAATCCCGTTTGAAAGCGGGGGAGAGGTTGCACCGGGTCGCTTCGTTCCCTGCGAAACCGTCCGGGAAAGAAGAATGAACAGGAGGCTTCACACGAAAAAAGTTCAACGTCCAAAAGGGGGTCAAACCTTGAACGTTGAACTTTTGAACATGAAACCTCTCCGTGCACAAACGCATCCCGCGTGAAGCATCACATTTCTCCGAACGGAAGATGCGTTTGCCCTGCTGTTCGGGATTCAACCTTGAGCCGTTTACATGTCCACAATCAGGATCACCGGATTTTGGTCTTCGGAAACATAGTTCAGTTTCCGAATGATTTCATCCACCTGTTCACCGGATAAATGTTCCCTTGCATATTCGACAATCTCGAATGGCTGAAGCGCCATGACAAGCTGACCGTTGGAGGCCGAAATATTCAGTTCCGCCAGGGAAATGGGATATTCATGAAACAGCCTGTCCTCGAGGATAGACGCGAAATTGTACGTCAACGGTTTGTCTTTATAAACGATACCCATGAAACGCTTCCGGTCGTAGTGGTACGTCAGGACATACTGCCTGTCGTTCTCCATAAACAGCGACGTGCCGTAGGCATACGATTCGCCGAACAGGGTCTGGAAAAAATCCATGATGTCCCTGTAATCCCGGTCGAAAAAGGATGCGGGAATATTCCTGCCGTCCAGGTTCAGGTAATACGCGGGGGTGACGGCCTGTTCCGTCAATGCGTAAACCGTGTCGTTGAAAACCTCGAAGAAATGCGTCTTCTGTCCGTTCCGGCTGAACTGTTGCCGGTTTCTTACGTGCAGATAGCCTGCCTGTTTGGGATGGATCGGAAGATATTCGCTCCCGACCGTTTTGGTTTTCATATCCAATACTTTCAGACGCGACCGGTTCAGGCTGTCCAATTCGTTTCCGACATATAAATACATGTCGTCCTTCGACAGGAGGATACTGCTGACCCACTCGTTCAGCGAAACCGTCTCCAGCAGTTTACCCTCCCAGTCGTACCTGTGCAAGCGCTTGTTGCTGCGGCTCAATATCCAGACCGACTCGTCCGAATCCGTCTGGAAATCGGTAATATCCAGATATTCCTCCGGCCCGGCGCCGTTGCGCTGAATTTTGGCGATCAGGCGCCCCTCCATCGAGAATTTGTACAGGGACTGCGGGTCGGAAACATACACGTACTTGTTTTCAACGCTGATTTTTCCAATCTCGCCGATCACCGTTTCATCGCTTGTACTCAAGGGCACGCATCGAACCGAAGAGGATATTTCGGACATGCGTACCGTTTCCGTCGCATGATGCGGATTGATGTACAGCGTTTGAATATCTTCCGGCCGATCGGTGGCGCAGCTGAAAACAAGCGAAAGGCAAATGCCGCAATACAGCGTTTTATGCAGTTGTCTTGACGGCCAAACCGTCTGTTTGGCCAGGTTGTCTGATTTCTTTGTCGGCAGTAATTTTCTTTGAACATGTAACATAATAAAACTATTTAAACGGGTTATCTATTTCTTTCTTTAATATCCTTGGAAACGTGCATTCATGGTACGTTTCATCGAATCGTTTTTTTTAAACTTGCCGCAAAGATAGTTGCTCCATCTCTTATCTCCAATCAAAATCAATGAGAAGTCAATGAGAAGTCGATAAATGTCCGGTGAGCAACAAGCATTTGATCCCCCTGCATGTATACTTTACGCGACATGGTTTTGTACATCCCGTTCCAGGAGGCACTAACCTCTCGTTCCAGGGTGCACTGACGGGAATAGTAGAACTGCATTCGATAAAAGTAGAACTGCATTTTGAACCCCATGACTTGGAAACCCGGAACTTTTTCAATGCACAAAACCATGCCGCGTAAAGTATAAAAATCCGGTTTTATGCCGTACATTTACGCTCAAATTTAAAGCGATGAGACGAATCAGGATTTTCATAGGCTTCATGCTTTTTTCGGCAGGCATGATGTTGCAGGCAGAGACCGTTGTCGAGATCAAAACGAATGTCGGGACGATGATAATAAGGCTGTACGACGACGCTCCGAATCACACGCGCGCCTTCTTGAACCGGGTGAAGCAGGGACAGTTCAACGGCACGCTGTTCACGCGCGTCATTCCCGAATTTATGATTCAGGGCGGTTCGCCCGATTCGAGGCAGGCTGCACCCGGAGCACGTACCGGTTTTGGAGACCGCAGCGCCGAAATCATGCCGGAATACAGCGAACTGCATTTCCACAGGAAAGGCGCACTGGCAGCTCCCCGTCAGGACGTCACCATCAATCCGAAACGGAAATCGGACATGTCGCAATTTTTTATCGTACAGGGAAAGGTGTACCGTTCCGGCGAACTGGATACGCTGGAACTGGCCGCGAACCGGAAAGCCCGGAAAAAGGGACTGGACATGTTTTACTATCCGGTAAAAGCGGAAACGGATTCGCTCCGAAGTGCGGACAGGACAGCGTTTAACCGGCGGATTACGGACATCAACGCCCGCATCGACTCGGTGGTACGCGCCACGCCGGGACATCTGCTCTTTACGCCCGAACAGCGCGAAGCCTATACCACCCTTGGCGGCTGTCCGCACCTGGACGGACAATACACTGTTTTCGGCGAACTGACGGAAGGGATTGAAGTACTCGACGCCATCGCCCGTCAACCCCGGGATGCGCATGACCGGCCGAAGAAGGACATCCGCATCCTTTCGATCCGTATCGTTCCCGACTACAGCGTTCTTACAATCTCCCGCTGTCTTTCAAAATAAAGCACGCGCTGCTTTTCGTTTGCAACCGTGATCAGCGTGGACAGTTTCAGCGTTGCCGTGATCCAGTCCTTTACCCTTTCATAAATCACATCGTCCGTCGAAGTAGCCGCCGTCAGGAAAAAGGCCTTGATCGAACACAGATTGAACTCTTTCGACTTGATATAGGAATAGGAATTGGTAAGATCCACGTCTGCCACATAAATACTCGCCTTGTTGTTCGTTTCCCTGAACACGCCGTTTATGGCAATATGTTCCAGATAGTCCAGCAGCCTGAATACATCTTCCTTTACGTTCAGCACGTCTTCCTCCCTGATCATGCGGATGCTCCTGAAATAGTTAATGTCGTCTACAATATAGCGGCACAACTGGTTGTCGAACACGTAGCTTGTCCGCTTGATCTGCCTGGTACAGACAAGCTGCGCCTTGAAGAAACGGATGGTGCTGTCGGGAATGTTTATCTCGTGAAAAGGCAACGCCTTGTTCTGGGAATGATACTGCCATTTGAAAACGATGTATTTGGTAAGCAGGTCAAATTCGGGAAAAATATCCTGCGGTACGATGTTGGTTAGCACCGCCATTTCCGTATCCTCGCAAGCCGTCACCTTTTCAAGCGTGGAGATATAACCGTCGTTCATGATCAAGTCGTTCTTCTTCGGATTTAAGAAATGCGGGAGCTTCAGCTGGAGGGGGCGGCTTTTGTATCCTTCAATGCCGATGATGGCATCCAGAGAAATGCCCAGGTTTCTGGTAATCGTTACAATTTCACTGAACGTAAACGGCACTTCTCCCCTCAGTCTGCGATAAACAGCTTCTTTTTCAATAAACAAAATATCAACCAGCGTATTCACCAGCTTCGTGTTCTGGGGAATTTTACTCCTGACCTGGGTCAATAAGGTTTCATATATTTTGTCGTTAGCGGCTATGGTTTTCATATTAAACACAATTAATTTCACATTCAACAATCGCTATGTAAAGCGATAACGATAGCAAAACTACTGAAAAAAAAGAATTGCCTGTCCGTTTTGAGTTTTAATGTTTACTAAACCGCCGAATAAATTTCATTTCCTGTCGCCGGCTGGCAAAAAAGACGTATATTTGCGAGGTAATCGACAAAAAATCGAACACATAATTAATAGATAGAAAATACAATGGGAAGAGTATTAGTGATTGGAGCCGGCGGTGTCAGCACGGTTGCCGTAAAGAAAATGGCGATGAACAGCGACGTGTTCACCGAAATCCTGCTGGCAAGCCGGACGAAAAGCAAATGTGACCGAATTGCCGCCCACATTACAGACATACCGGTGCAGACGGAACAGGTAAATGCCGACCGGATTGACGAACTGCTGGTCTTGTTTCGGCGGTTTCAACCGGAACTGGTGGTGAACCTCGCCTTGCCGTATCAGGATTTGTCCATTATGGACGCCTGTCTCTCCTTTGGCGTGAGCTATCTGGACACAGCCAATTATGAACCCCTTCATGAAGCAAAGTATGAATACAGTTGGCAATGGGCCTACAGGGACCGTTTTGAAAAAGCCGGCCTGACCGCCATTCTGGGCTGCGGGTTTGATCCGGGCGTGACAGGCGTTTTCACCGCCCATGCAGCAAAACACCATTTCGACGAGATTCAGTACCTCGATATTGTAGATTGCAATGCGGGCGACCATCACAAGGCTTTTGCCACGAATTTCAATCCCGAGATCAACATTCGCGAAATCACCCAGAAGGGACGGTTCTACGAAAACGGCGAATGGTGCGAAATCGAACCGCTGTCTGTTCATCAACCCGTCAACTATCCGAATATCGGCCCGCGGGAATCGTACCTGATGTATCACGAAGAGCTGGAAAGCCTGACGAAGAATTTCCCGACACTCCGGCGCGCCCGTTTCTGGATGACGTTTGGACAGGAATACCTGACACATCTGCGCGTGATGCAGAATATTGGCATGACAAGCATCCGTCCGGTGCTGTTCAACGGCGTGGAGATTGTCCCCATCCAGTTCCTGAAAGCCGTATTGCCCGATCCGGGCGAACTGGGCGAGCATTATACCGGCGAAACTTCGATCGGTTGTCACATCCGCGGACTGAAGGACGGCAAGGAGCAAACCTTTTACATATATAATAATTGCAGCCATCAGGAAGCGTACCGGGAAACCGGCGCGCAGGGCGTAAGCTATACCACCGGCGTGCCGGCCATGATCGGCGCCAAGATGTTTCTGCAAGGTATCTGGAACAAACCGGGCGTGTGGAACGTGGAAGAACTGGATCCCGACCCGTTCATGAAGGAATTGAAGGAACAGGGGCTGCCCTGGCACGAATCGTTTGATGTCAATCCTGAATTGTAAGCGAGGAACATATGCGGAATATATACGGGTTATTGCGTATTGCTGCCCTGGTGAAAAACAATCGCGTCAAATTGTTTGGTATTTGGATAATGCATCTGCTTGGCAGAAGATATACGGGTATTTTTCTCGATCCGGTACTGGCTTGCAATCTCCGTTGCAAGATGTGTTATTTCAGTGATGAAGAAAAACGAAAGAATTATCGCGGTATTTTCAGTTATGAAGATATGGAACTGATTGCCGCGGCGCTGTTCAGCAGAGCATTGAAACTGCAAATCGGATGCGGGGCGGAACCTACCCTGCACAAAGACCTGTCCAAAATAATTGCCTTGGGAAAACAATACAGGATTCCTTACATCTCATTGACGACCAATGGAAACCTGCTGACAAAAGACACGCTGTCGGACGCGGTGCAGGCAGGGTTGAACGAAATCACGCTTTCTACGCACGGTCTGACGAAAAAAACATACGAATACCTGATGACAAACGGCAACTTCGATATCTTCAAACAGACATTGCAGTATATCGGAACACTGAAAACACAATATCCGAACTTCAAATTGCGTATCAACTACACCATAAACAACGATAACCTCGACGAGCTGGATAAAATATGGGAGCTGATCGGGAGTGAAGTGGACATATTGCAAATACGCCCTGTCCAGAAGATCGGGAACCCGGAGTATGCGGACTTTGATCTGACACGGATCTATAACCGGTACGACACGCTTATAACGCCTGTTGCAGATGAATGTAAACGCAGGAAGATCACATGTCTTGTTCCTTCCAAAGAGAATATCCTTGTCTTGAAAAAGGATGAAATGCAAGACGGAAGGATTGAAGCGGCAACCTATTGTTATGTTTCTCCAAGAGGATGCTGGAAAGATGATTTCGACTACAAAACGGAAACCTTTGAATCGTACGCAAGGAAGCATCATGTCGGCAGGCGGATGTTTGCAGACCTGTTCGCAAAAAGTGAAAAGAAAAAAACGAACGTGTCGCACAAAATGAATTACAGTATCAAATAAAACGATTTAAACCGCATGGCAATACAGATTGGAGACAGGGCGCCCGAAATACTGGGCGCGGATCAGGACGGGAACGAGGTAAGGCTAAGCGACTTCGAGGGAAGGAAACTGGCGCTTTACTTTTATCCGAAAGACAACACGAGCGGTTGCACGGCGGAAGCATGCAGCCTGCGCGACGGGTACGGCGAATTGCAGGAGGCCGGTTACGAAGTGCTGGGCGCGAGCAGGGACAATGCCCGGTCGCACCAGCGTTTCATCGCGCAGCACAACCTGCCCTTCAGGCTGATTGCCGACACGGAGGACACGTTGCAGGAACAGTTCGGCGTCCGGGCTGAAAAAAGCATGTACGGACGCAAATACACGGGGACGCTCCGAACAACCTTCCTCATCGGCGAGGACGGGATCGTGAACGGGATCATCGGCCCCGGGGAAGTAAATACAAAAGATCACGCCAGTCAAATATTAAAAAAATAAGAATCATGTCAAAAGAAGAAAGCAAGAAGAATGTAGAAGAGGCCGGTAATGCGGCCGTTGGGTCGGACAAGTTAAAAGCGCTCCGGGCAACGATGGACAAGATAGAGAAGAGTTTTGGAAAAGGCTCCATCATGAAACTGGGCGACGAGAAGATCGAAGACATCGAGGTCATTCCGACCGGCTCCATTGCCCTGAATGCCGCGCTGGGGGTGGGAGGATATCCCCGCGGGCGCGTAATTGAAATCTACGGCCCGGAATCGTCCGGCAAGACGACGCTTGCCATTCACGCCATTGCCGAGGCTCAAAAAACAGGCGGCATAGCGGCCTTCATCGACGCGGAACATGCCTTCGACCGCTTCTATGCTGAAAAACTGGGCGTGGATGTGGAAAACCTCTGGATCTCGCAACCCGACAACGGCGAGCAGGCGCTGGAGATTGCCGAGCAGCTGATCCGCTCCTCCGCCATTGATATTGTCGTGATCGACTCGGTGGCCGCACTCACCCCGAAGGCTGAAATCGAAGGCGACATGGGCGACAGCAAGATGGGCTTGCAGGCACGCCTCATGTCGCAGGCCTTGCGCAAGCTGACGGCAACCATCAGCAAGACCAACACGACGTGCATCTTCATCAACCAGTTGCGCGACAAGATCGGCATGGTATTCGGCAATCCCGAAACGACCACCGGCGGCAATGCGCTGAAGTTTTACGCTTCCATACGCATTGACATCCGCAGCATCGGCAAGTTGAAGGACGGCGACGAGGTAAAGGGCAACCAGGTGCGCGTTAAAGTCGTGAAGAACAAGGTGGCTCCCCCCTTCCGCAAGGCAGAGTTCGACATGATGTTCGGAGAAGGCATCTCCCATTCGGGAGAAATCGTCGACCTGGGTGCCACTCTGAACATCATCAAGAAAAGCGGCGCCTGGTACAGTTATGGCGACACGAAGCTCGGTAACGGACGCGACGCCGCCAAGCAGTGTATCAGCGACAATCCCGAACTGGCCGAAGAACTGGAAAAACTGATCTTTGAGGCCTTGAAGAAATAATGTCGAAGGAGGCCTATCACACGCTTTGCCGGACGGAAGAAAGCATCCCTCTCTTTTCACGGGACTGGTGGCTGGACGCAGTGTGCGGCAAAGCAAACTGGACGGCGCTCCTGATTGAGGAAAACAACCGGGTGCAGGCAGCATGGCCGCTCTATCTGCCTCGCCCCCGACTTGTCACCATGCCTCCCTACACCCGTGCAACGGGCATCTGGTTTGCCCCCGCTTCATCCGACACCAAGTACGCTTCCCTCCTCGAACACCGGCAAAACCTCTGCAAACAGCTGATCGGCCAGCTCCGCATACGCTCTTTCCAGCAAAACTTCCCCTGTTCCTTTACCGACTGGCTGCCCTTTTACTGGGAAGGCTTCCGTCAAACCACACGCTACACCTATTTGCTGCACGACCTCAAGGACACGGAACAGTGCTGGCTGCGCGCCAGCCAGAACATCCGGCGAAACATCACGCGGGCACGGGAAAAGTATCGCCTCACCGTCCGAAAGGGGATTCCGGTCGACGACTTTCTGCGAGTACAGTCCCTGACCTTCGAGCGGCAGCAGCAAAAGAACCGGCAGCCCGAAAGCGTATTGCGACGCCTGATCGACGTCTGTCGCGAACGGCAGCAGGGAGACCTGTGGGGCGGATACGACGACCGGGGACGCCTTCACGCAGCCGTATTCATCGCCTGGCAACCGCAACAGGCGGCCTGTTATATGGCCGGAGGCGGCGACCCTTCGCTGCGGGCTTCCGGCGCACACAGCCTGATCATGTGGGAAGCCATCCGGTACGTCTCCGACTTTTGCACCGTCTTTGACTTTGAAGGATCCATGCTGCCGGGTGTGGAACGCTTCTTCAGACAGTTCGGAGGCATCCAGACACCTTACTTCAACATCTGCAAGGGAACACCGACCCTCCTCGACAAAGTCATCCTGAAGCTCGACGGATTCCGCCGGCACTGACCGGATGACTGCTTCATCCCGCTTTAATCCCGCCCGTCCGTAATTTAACCGCCATACATCGCCGTGCATACTTTGCGCGGAATGGAAGTTAAAAACTGTCACGTTTTAATTTCACAACAGACCTTTGCGAACTTGCAACGCCTCGTTGCGACATTGCAACGAAGCTTTGCGACATTACGACGAGGCGTTGCGACATTGCAACGGGGCGTTGCGACAATGCA
>JAITQL010000201.1 GCA_031288935.1 Tannerella sp. | reverse complement strand
CGCAAATGTAACATTTGTACATCTGTTTATCGCCTTTTTTTCCGTTTTTCTTCGTGATTTTGCTACCACAGAAAAAGCAAATTTTTTACTCATTGCACTTTTTGAGTGCAAAATTATGTGTTTCAATGAATTATAACACATTCCAGCCTGCTTTTTGTCCACTTGCCCTCATTTGCCAATGCTCAGTTTATACGTCTTCTCTTCGGTTGCCACTACATAGAATCCCTTTGCCAGCGTTACGGACACCGTTTCGCCGGCGCGGCAGGACACGGACTTCACTAACTGTCCGCCCGCATTATAGATGCGAGCCTCTCCCGACTTCGTCGAGGCGATATGCAGCGTGTATGCCGTCGTCCAGACGCGGCAGCGGGGGATGGCCGCGTTGTCGACAGCCGCCGTCAACCGGAAGGTGTGGGCGGGTTCCAGATAACCCTCCGCATGTGCGTCCCGGTAATACAGCTGGCAGCGGTACGTGACGCCTTCGGGCAGGTGATCCAGCGGATCGTTGAAGACGACGGTCGTCTCTCCGCCCGTGTCCAGGGTGACGCGCCGGTTGCTGAAACTGCCCAGCGCCTCCTGTGAATCGCCATCATGGATACGGGCAGTTACAATGCCGTCGAACAGGCCGCCGCTGTTTTTAATCTGGAACGACAAGTTGGGTTTGTCCTTGGGCACTGCCGTGTTCGGAAGCAGGGTTGGATATGCGGAAAGGTCGGGCGCGGCCGGCGTGGAGTGTACGGGAAAGCCGCCGACGGGCGATCCCAGCAGCGTGTTTGGCGTTGCACGGACATTGTTCGGATCGTATAATACGGAGAGGGCGTGCCATGTATCGGCCGGCAGGGTGATATGACCTGAAAAGACCAGCGTTTTGGTCGTCCCCACGGGGATCACGACCGGATCGTTCGCCAGCGCCTGCATTTCGCCCTGACGGTTCGTCAGCTTTATCAGCAGGTTGGACTGGTAGTCACCCGTCCCGCTGTTGGTAACCGATACCGTGACCTGCCCGTTCCGGTCGTGATAGAATCTTCCCTGCACGCTGACCGCGTTGAGACTTAGCGCCGGCCGGTTCGTCGACGTGCCGGTCAGGGTCACTTTTCCGCCGCTTTCCAAGACCGCTTCGATGAACCCGCCGCCGTTATTCGCCGTTATGATCACAGGCTCGTCGGGCGCCGAAACGGTGCTGAAGGCCGGATAGAGCCGGTAGACGCCGGGGGGCATACCCAGCGGAAAGGTATAGTCGGTATACAGCGGAAAGGAAGCATAGGACTGGTTGGGCAGCCAGCCGGATCCTGTATCGAACGGGACCGGCGACTCGGACGAGCGTTGATACGTGATGGGTTTCTGATCGGAAAAGCAGAGCAGCAGACCGAAATAGAGCGCGCGAATGGTATCCGTACCTGTATTTTTCAACCGGATGGCCGTTACGTTGAACGTGTCGGCGAGGCCGTTCAGCGAGGCCCTGTTGGCGCTCAGAGACGTCAACCCCAGCGAAATGGCAGGCATATCGTTGCCGGAAGTTCCCCTGGGACAGATACCGGTGATCATGCCCTGATACGAATTGAACCCGCCGGCGCCGCCTGTAACGCCCAGGCCGGCCGGATTGAGCGCCGACAGCTCGAAATAGCCGTCGGACAAACCGCCCCATCCCCAGTTGAAGTGAAACAGGGAGGCGGCATCATACCCGTCGCATACGAAGGCGTGGCCGCCGTTCGTGCCTTCTCCGCGGTAATACACCGGCCGCTTTGCCTGCAGTTCGGACTTGAGCAGGTTCACCCAGTCGGCATGGGCGTAGGCATTCCGGTCGCACAGCTCCGCCCCGTCATCGTAACGGAAGTAATTGAACAGCGCCGGCAAGACGTCCGTAAACCATGCGCTGCTGCCGGAGCCATAATCCATCTTCGTAGCCACGCCGCAGTCATACAGCAGGGCGGCCACCGTGCGGTTGGCTGCTTCGGACGTGAAGGACGTGCAGACTGCCGGCATCTCCGCCCATTCATACGTCGCGGAGGGAATGGGGCTGACCGTATGATTGCCGGCAGGAGCCGTATAGCCCGGAAGCGTGGCCATGCGGCGTTCAGGCCACCGGTGATAGCACATGATCTGCGCCATGGCCGTGGCTACGCATCCGGTGAGCGCCTGCTGCCCGTCGATCACGGGACAGTATTCATTGTAGGGCGCCTGCTGATCCCACCGCGTACGGAGCAGCGGCTCCACAACGTCGCCGGAGGCTCGCAGGCCAACCGTTGGGTTTTCGCCCGGAAAGGCCTGCCAGCGGGCTTTGGTTTTCGCATCCTGCGGAAGATCGTTTTCGATGGCTCCGGCGATCTCCTGCGCCAGACTTTCCATCCAGTACATCAGGCCGGCATTGCTTTCGTCAAACGTCCCTTCGTCGGAATAGCCGAGTACGGGCGCGGCCACGTCGTCGCCCGCCACGATGACAAAGCCCTGACCGCCTTCCGGCGTGAAGACGTAGTACACGGGTTCTTCCTGCGGAGAGGCGCTCCGCAGTCCCGCACGGTTTTTTTGCACGCTTTTCGTCATCGTGCAACTGAGCTTGAAACCGCCCTGCGCACGGAGCCGCGGCGTAATGCTTGCCTGTGAACGGGCTACCGCCCCGGCCGTTTCCACGCTTACGCGCTCGGCCTGCAACGGCTGCAAAAACAGCATGGCGCACACAAGCGCCGGATAGAATCCAAATTTCTTCATACGTAAATCATTTATATAAGTTCAAAGATTTATTTCAATTTACTCCGAAAACGACTTTTAAAACAGGAAGATGTACTTTATAATGACATGCGTTCATAAGATATAAGTATCTCTGTTTGATAACGGCGACAAATGTAAGTAATAAATCCGAAAAACGAAGAATAAGCGGAAAGCCGGCTAAAACTTTTGGGAAGCGCTGTGAAAAACCGTTAGCCATACGACAGCGGTTGCCATGCGGTAACGGGTATTCTGAAAGAAACGCCGTGCCCCGTCCTTGCGAACACAGTGAAGCAATCCAGCGGTAACTCCCGGGCTGTTTCGTGCCTGCCAATGTCGGTGCCGTTGAATTGGCGCATCCCCGCAGGGGGATTCACACCAAAAGAATAAAACAGGCAAATCTAAGCACATGACAAAAAATCAAAGACATTAAAATCGAATTTGGCAAAAGGATTAAGCAATGCAGCGGCAATGGTTTGTAATCCATACTTAAAGAGGCTCTTGGCCCGGTTCCCATGCTTTTTGATTTTTATCTGTTT
>JAITQL010000131.1 GCA_031288935.1 Tannerella sp. | reverse complement strand
TGTAATTCAACCTTCAAAAAATTCATACTGTATAAACTCGCTTCCAACGGGTTTATTGCATGTGAAGAATTATTTTTTCACGATCCGGGGATTATACGAATGGCACGAACAGAAAGGCTTCGATGCCTCCTCCGTCCTTCCGAATGCAGAGAAGCAATCCGGGGAATGACAATATCCGAAAGAGGGAGGGTCTGTGCCTCAAACACGCTCCGTACCTTCATTTGTTAAGCGAAAATCAGGGACGAAGTCCGTTTTGTTTTCATTCACGTCCGGGAAAGGGAGGGAGGATACGGACAGGCACGCTAAACTGCCTTTATCTCCACCTCCTTCATCCCGTCATCCGTCTTGGCGAAAGCCTTGATGACGGGGTTTGCCCCGGCCAGGGAAGCGATGAGATATGCGATGTGCGGGTCGAAGGCCAGCCGGATGTCCTCGTCCGACGGACGCGCCGGCGTAGAGGGATGGCTGTGGTAGTTGGCAATGATTTTCAGTCCTTCGGCACGAGCTTCCTTCAACACGCGAAACTGTTCGCGCGGGTCGAAAGAAAAATGCTCCGGGCTGTGGTCTGTGTTCTCCAGCGGAAAACTTTTTTTCACGACGCCGTCGACACCGGCCAGCAGACCGCACGCCTCGTCGGGCAATTCCTCCGCAGCCTGCCGGAAGATGGCGTCGATAACGGTTTGGGGGATTTCGATCATCACGGCTGTTTCTTTTTCAGTTCACATACGGCCTGTTCGGCTTCCACCAATTCGTGTATGACGGGATGTTCGCCGCATACGGGACACTTCGCGTTCCGCTTCAGCTTTGCCGTCCGAAACGTCATTGCCTTTGCATCGAAGGCGAGGAGGCGGTTTGTCAGCAAGTCGCCCACGCCCGTCAGGTATTTGAGCGCTTCGGCCGCCTGAACGGTGCCGAGCATGCCGGCGATGGCGCCCAGCACGCCGGCCTGCGAACACGTCGGCACGGCGTTGGGCGGCGGCGGACTGTGAAACGCGCACCGGTAGCAGGCCGTACCCGGAAGGTGCGTCAGCGTCTGCCCGTTGAATCGCAGGATACCCCCGTGCGAAAACGGTTTGCCCAGCAATACGCAGGCGTCGTTGATCAGGAACTTCACGGGAAAGTTATCCGTCCCGTCCACAATAAAATCGTAATCCCTGATGAGGTCGAACGCATTTTCGGCATTGAAAAGCCCGTGATACGCATTGACTTTCACGTCCGGATTGATTTGATTGATTTTTTCCTTTGCCGACAGGACTTTGGCCTTGCCCACGTCGGGCGTGAAATGAATCACCTGGCGCTGGAGGTTGCTCAAGTCGACGACGTCGCCGTCTATGACACCCAGTGTCCCCACGCCGGCCGCCGCCAGGTAGAGCAGGATCGGGGCGCCCAGCCCGCCGGCGCCGATCACCAGCACCTTCCCGTTGAGTATCTTCTCCTGGCCTTCCACGCCGATGTCCTGCAGCAAAATGTGGCGGCTGTAGCGTTCGATTTGTTCGGCTGTAAAATCCATCATCGTCCGCCGCCTCCCATGAAATACAGGAAATCGACTTCGTCACCCGCTTGAATGACCGTTTCGTCGAATTGCTCACGCTCAATAAACTCTCCGTTGATTTGCACGGATACCATTTCCGGCTGAAAGATTTCCCGTAAAGCAATCAACTCCGACAGGGAAAGCGGAAGTTGTACTTCCAGCGCTTCCTCATTCACTTTAATCTGACTCATAGTTTCTTTTTAATTACTACTTTCCAATAATTCTCAATGGATATTTGTTCCAGCACCTGATGCCCTTCGTTACGGACGGATGCAGGCACGTTGGCGATTGGCGCCCCGTCGTCCAGCAGGATTTCCAGCACTTCACCCGGCTTCATGGTCGACAGCTGAATCTTGGCATGCACGAAATTCATCGGACATGCGATCCCCCGCAAGTCTTTGCGCACATATTCCCCGACCGTCGCTGCCGGTTTCTCTTCCGTTGCCGTTGCCCCGGAAGACGGTTGCGACCGGACGTTCTTGAACTGTAACGAATCGTCCATGTGCCGGTACAGTGCGATGACGGCATCCGCCAGGGCATAAATCGCTTCCCTGTGCGGAAGGAAGTCTTCCGACGGTTGGCGACCGGCTGTTTCGACCAGCGAACGGAAGGTCTCTTCTACCAGACCTGCGTCGATGAAGTGATGCAGGAACAGGTCGAACGTGTCGGCTACGGTTTTAGGCTCCGCGCCGCGTGTCACAAGCAGCATTCTTGCGGAGGAATACAGTATTTCGTACAGCAGCGCATTGACTTTCTCCGGCTCCGTTTCCGTCCCGATTGTTTTCCGGTGCGCCTGGATATGGTTCAAGTCAAGTTCGATCATGTCGAACAATCCGGCGGAACATTCCGGTGCACCGCGGTTGACGATGCTGAATACCGAATCGGCGCCCCAGTCGAAATAATAGTTCTTGTCGTCGTCGAAAGCCGGGACTTCCCTGTATTCCGACAACAGTTCGACGGCGCGGCGCTGACCGTCCGTTTCGAGATACGCTGTCAGCGACGGATAACCGGCCGCCGTTTCCAGGTAAGATTTCAGCAGGCGGACGACAAATTTTGGAATATCGCGCGCACTGATGTTTCCGACCGGCGTTGCCAGACGGGGGCGGTCGCTGCGGTTGGCCGCCAGGTACACCTGATAGCCCGGGTAGACGCGGTCGTTATGGAGCGCCTTGCCGGCAAAGCCGATGTCTGCCCACAGCTGTTGGCCGCAGGAATTGGGACAGCCTGCAATATGTATCCGTGCGTCGGCCAGCCGGTCCATATCCGGCAACGATGCCCGGAGCAGTTCGCGACGGACGGCCGCCGCCAAGCCTTTGGATAGTGTAATACCCAGGCGGCAAGTGTCCGCCCCCGTACAGGAGACGATGTTATTGGCCAATAGCGGCGCCGTTGCATCGGGCACGACCTTGCGGACAAGGGCGTACAGTTCCGGCAGCGCTTCGGACGGAATGTGGCGTAGCTGGATGTTCTGCGTGGTGGTGAAACGCAGGGTGTCCTTGCCGAACAGGGACGCGAAGAGCAGCAGTTTCCGCACGTTTTCCAGCCATGCGGCATCCGTCAGCGGGAAATTTCCGAGCACAAACGGAAGAATGACGCGATGGAATCCGGTCTGCTTCTGTGCGAAGACATACCGTTTGCTCCACGCTTCATAGCCGGGGGCGGGGGCGAGATCCTGCGGAGCGGCGTAAGGCGGCGTGACTGCCCCTGTTGTCCGCGGACGGATGTCGGGAACATACGGAGGCGCCGTTCTTTTCGCTTCCCCGTAATATGCGCGTAGCAGGCGCAGGGTTTCTTCCGCGCCGTACTTGTAGAAAATGTAACGGATGCGCGCCTTGTGTTTGTTTTTCCGGTTACCCTGTTCCGAAAACATCCTTTTCAGCGCTTCGGCGACGACGTAAAGCTCGCCTTCGGGAATAAAGTCGAACCATTCCCAGCCGACCGTTGGCTGCGAACCGCCTCCACCGCCGACGTATACCTTGAATCCCCGCTGTCCGTCCCGTATCTTCGCCACCAGACCCAGGTCGTTGATGGCGGCATAATCCGCCTCGCTGTCGTCGGACGAGAAGGCGATCTTCATCTTCCTCGGCAACAGATACGAGTCCGGTTCCGCAATCAGCTTGCTTGTCAAGGCCATCGCACAGGGCGTCGTGTCAAACACCTCCCGCTCTCCCGTACCGCTGTCGGGCGAAACCAGTATGTTGCGCACCGTGTTCCCCCCGCCGCCTTTGGAACTCAGACCTGCCTGCTGCAATTCCTGCAACACCGGTTCCACTTCTTCCAGCGACAGGTTCTGTATCTGTATTTCCTGACGGGTCGTGATGTGCAGTAAATCGGAGCGGTGTCTCAGGGCGATCGTGATGACCTCCAGCAGCTGGTCGGGACGGATCACGCCCCCTGTGGCGCGGATGCGAACCATGTAGACCCCGTCCTTCCGCTGTTCGTAAATACCCATCGGTACACGGAAGGCCTTGAACTGGACGGTTTCCACCGTTCCTTCCCGATAACCCTTTGCCAGCGTTCCCAGTCTGGCTATATCTTCAGTCAATGTATCCGGTAACTTGTACATGATGCAATGCGTTTTTTAGCTGAACACGCCTGACAGATACTGCTTCGTCAGTTCGTGCTTCGGGTGATTGAACAGTGTCTGCGCGGGGCCTGTCTCGATGATTTCACCCAGGTAGATAAATACGACGTAGTCGGCGATGCGCAACGCCTGTCGCAAGGTATGCGTCACAAGAACGATTCCGTAGCGCTCCTTGAGTTTGACAAACAAATCCTCGATGTGCCGGCTCGAAACCGGATCCAGCGCCGACGTGGCCTCGTCGGCAAGGATGAACTGCGGTTCGATTGCCAGCCCCCGCGCCAGGCACAGCCGCTGCTGTTGCCCCGTCGAAAGGCTGGAGGCAGGCGCGTGGAGGCGGTCTTTGACCTCTTCCCACAGTCCGGCGGCGCGCAGGGTCGCCTCCACGGTTTCCGTCAGCCGTTTCTTCTTCCGTATTCCGTGTATTTTACATCCGAAGGTGATATTGTCGAAGATCGACATCGGCAGCGGCGTCGGCCGCTGCGACAGCAAGCCCAGTTTCTTGCGGATGTGCGTAATCTCCGTTTTCCGGTCGTACAGATCCTCGCCGTCGACGACGATCCGGCCTTCCACTTTCACATCCTCCTGATCGTCTATCAGGCGGTTGATGGTTCTCAGCAGCGTCGACTTCCCGCATCCCGAAGGCCCGATGATGCACGTGATCCTGCGATCGGGTATTTCCAGACAGACGTCTTTCAGGATGGGACGGGTTTGGATACTCACATTCAAATTGCTGATGTGAATGCTGTTTCCGGCCTTTAACCCGACAACGGACGGCGTTCTTTCTTCTCCGCCGTCCCGTCCGGGCGAGACCGTTGCGCAAAACTTGTTTTGATAAGCGGCAGTGGCAAGCATATACGGTTTTTTTGTTTTAAATCAGGCCGCAAATATAGGCAGACCTGTCTTCTCCGCAAATACCCTGTGCAGGGTATGTTTGCCTCCCCCGCCGTTACGCCGCCACCCCTGCCGCCGCCGGCTTCAGTACCGGTAATGATCCGCCTTGTAGGGGCCTTCCACCGGCACGCCGATGTAATCCGCCTGTTCCCGCGTCAGCTTCGTCAGCTGTACGCCGATGCGTTCCAGGTGCAGGCGCGCCACCTCCTCGTCCAGCTGCTTGGGCAGGCGGTACACGCCCACCGGATAGTCGTTCTGCCACAGGTCGATCTGCGCCAGCGTCTGGTTCGTAAACGAGTTGCTCATCACGAACGACGGATGCCCCGTTGCACAGCCCAGATTCACCAGACGCCCCTCCGCCAGCAGGAAGATCGAGTGGCCGTCCGGAAACGTGTACTTGTCTACCTGCGGCTTGATGTTGTCGTGCCGGATACCGGGAAAAGACGTCAGCTTGTCCACCTGCACCTCGTTGTCGAAATGCCCGATGTTGCACACGATCGCCTGGTCGCGCATGGCCTGCATGTGGCCGATGGTCAGGATGTCGCAGTTGCCCGTGGTGGTCACGAAGATGTTGCCCTCCTTCACCGCCTTCTCCATCACCGTCACTTCAAACCCCTCCATGGCCGCCTGCAACGCGCATATGGGATCAATCTCGGTCACGATCACCCGCGCCCCGTACGACCGCATGGAATGGGCGCAGCCCTTCCCCACGTCGCCGTAGCCGGCCACCACAACCACCTTTCCGGCAATCATCACGTCCGTAGCGCGCTTGATCCCGTCCGCAAGCGACTCGCGGCAGCCGTACAGGTTGTCGAACTTCGACTTGGTTACGGAATCGTTCACGTTGATGGCAGGAACCAGCAGCTCGCCGCGCTCCATCATCTGGTACAGGCGGTGCACGCCGGTCGTCGTTTCCTCCGAAATCCCGCGCATGTCCTCCAGCATCCTGTGCCAGCGCTCCGGGTCTTCCTCGCGAATGGCGCGCAGCGTAGACAGGATCACCTCCTCTTCGCGCGTCCGTCCCGTCCGGTTCAGTGTCGAAGGATCCTTTTCCCCCCTGTAACCCATGTGAAACAACAGCGAAGCATCGCCCCCGTCGTCCACGATCAGGTTCGGCCCTTCACCGCCCGGAAAGCGCATCGCCTGATCCGTACACCACCAGTATTCCTCCAGGCTTTCGCCCTTCCAGGCAAACACCGGAATGCCCTCTACCGCGATCGCCGCCGCCGCATGATCCTGCGTTGAAAAGATGTTGCAACTCGCCCACCGCACGTCGGCGCCCAGTGCGCTCAGCGTCTCGATCAGCACCGCCGTCTGGATCGTCATGTGCAGCGAACCCGTAATCCGCGCCCCAAGCAATGGCTTGCGACCCGTATACTTCTTGCGCAGCGCCATCAGTCCCGGCATCTCGTGTTCTGCTATTTCTATCTCTTTGCGTCCGAATTCGGCCAGCATAATATCTCCCACCTTGCAGGGGAGTTCTTCTGAAAATGAGTGTGACATGATTCTTTTTCTATTTGAATGAGGGCACAAAGATATTAAAAAAAAATATCTTTGCAACGCCTATCGCGCATGACGGGAATCTTTTATCGGGCAACCCCCTTCGCCCCGCCGGGGAAAACCGTCTGCAAGCGACTTCGCGAACAGGAAATAAAGCATATGGACAACAAAAACGGGACAGGAACGGACAAGACCGTTCACGACGAATCGCTGGGCGAGATCGTCCTGCGGCGCCACGCGCGCAGCCACAGTTACACGCTGCGGATCGGGAACGGACAGGTCATCGCCGTCATGCCGCTGCACGGCGACGAACAGTTTATGATGGACTTCATCGACCGGAAACGGACGGAACTGCTCCTGCAGCTGCGCCGTTCTCCGGTACGCCCCCGGTGGGACGAGACCGTTGCGCTGCAAACGTATACCTTCCGGGTGCACATCTTCCGCACGGACAGGGCGAACTTCTACGCCGCCCTCAAGGAAGGAGTGCTGCACGTTGCCTGCCCGGAGAAGACCGACTTTCAGCGCGAGGAGGTACAGCAGTGCCTGCGGAAGATGGTGGAACAGGCTCTGCGACACGAGGCTCGCCGTATGCTCCCGCCGCGTCTGCGGATGCTGGCCGAAAAGCACGGCTTTCGCTATGCAGACGCGAGTATCCGTCACACGCAGTCGCGCTGGGGCAGCTGCTCGGCAACGCAGCACATCCATCTGTCGCTCTCGCTCATGCTCCTGCCCGAACACCTGATCGACTACGTCCTTTTGCACGAACTCTGTCATACGGTAGAAATGAATCACGGAAAGCGCTTCTACGAGCTGCTGAACAGCGTCACCGGCGGACAGGCGCTTGCCCTGCGCCGCGAGCTGAAGGCATACCGGATGCTTTAACCCTCCCGCGTCAGGATTGCCGACACCTTGAATCCATAATCATCGGCATGTATCGTTTCAAATGAAGACCGTCTTCATTTTAGGGGTGACGACCCTCCAGGCTTGAAGCGGGCGACCCTCCAGGCTTGGAACGGACGACCCTCCAGGCTTGGAACGGACGACCCTCCAGGCTTGGAACGGACGACCCTCCAGGCTTGGAACGGAC
>JAITQL010000090.1 GCA_031288935.1 Tannerella sp. | reverse complement strand
TCGTAAAAGCCGACGGCAAGCTCCGGCAGAACCCGGTCGACTGACCTTCTCTTCCCTCCCCGCTTCCTCTCGCTCTCGGAGAGGAAGCGGGGAAATGGGAAGACGAGCGCTCAAAAACGTGTTCGTGCTGTCAAATAATCTTCTTTCGATTCCGAAAATATACTGTTATCAGAATGGTGTCCTCCGAATCTTTGAATGTTGAATCTTGAATTGAATTATTATTTCTAATTTTGTAGCGTTAAAATGTAAAGGATGAGTTACGAGGATGAGATAGTCGAAATTCTGGCGGCTCCGGTATTCCGGACGATTGCGGACGCGGCGGAGACCCTGGGACAGGATACGTATGTAATAGGCGGGTTTGTACGGGACTTGTTCCTGCGCCGTCCGTCAAAGGATGTCGACGTGGTGACGGTCGGCAGCGGGATCGAACTGGCGCAGGCCGTAGCCCGCGCGCTTGGCTGGAAGGCGAAACTGATCGTCTTCAAACGCTACGGCACGGCGCAGGTGAAGGCCGGAGGGATGGAGCTGGAGTTTGTGGGGGCGCGACGGGAATCCTATTCGCGCGACAGCCGGAACCCCGTCGTGGAAGACGGTACGCTGGAGGACGACCAGCAGCGCCGCGACTTCACCATCAATGCGCTGGCCTTTTGCCTGAACAAAGACCGGTTCGGCGAACTGCTGGATCCCTTCGGCGGACTGAGCGACCTGGCGACCCTGCGCATCGTGACGCCGAAAGACCCGGACATGACCTTTAGCGACGACCCTCTGCGGATGATGCGCGCCGTGAGGTTTGCCTCGCAGCTGGGCTTTTTCATCGACCCGGACACGTTCGACTCCATCGTGCGCAACAAACGGCGCATCGACATCGTTTCCGGCGAACGGATTGCGGATGAACTGAACAAAATCATCCTTTCGCCCAGGCCTTCCGTCGGGTTCGAACTCCTGGACGCCTGCGGACTGCTGGAACTCATCTTTCCCGAACTCGAAGCGCTCAAGGGCGCGGAAACGAAAGACGGCATCGGACACAAGGACAACTTTGCCCATACGCTGATGGTGCTCGACCGGCTGAGCAAAACCTCCGGCAACCTGTGGCTGCGCTGGAGCGCCCTGCTGCACGATATTGCCAAGCCCGTTACCAAGCGGTTCGACCATCGTCTGGGATGGACGTTCCACAATCACAACTTCGTTGGCGAGAAGATGATTCCGGGCATCTTCCGAAGGATGAAGCTGCCGATGAATGAAAAAATGCGCTACGTGCAGAAGATGGTCACGCTGCACATGCGTCCGATTGCCCTTGTGGACGAGGAGGTGACCGATTCCGCCGTCCGCCGTCTCCTGTTCGATGCCGGCGACGACATCGACGACCTGATGACGCTCTGCGAAGCCGACATTACAAGCAAGAACCCGGAAAAAGTGCGCCGTTACCTGAACAATTTCCAGCTGGTACGCGACAAGCTGGTGGAAATCGAAGAGAAAGACCGCCTGCGCAATTTCCAGCCGCCCATCTCGGGCGAGGAAATCATGGCCACCTTCGACCTGCCGCCCTCGCGACCGGTCGGACTGCTCAAGGACGCCATCAAAAACGCCATCCTCGACGGCGCGATCCCCAACGACTACGTCGCCGCCCTGCACTTTATGCACGAGAAAGCGGCGCAAATGGGTTTGACGTACGAAAAATAACGCTTTTCCGAAACTTATTGCTACATTTGCAACCGTTTCGGAATGAAAAAAAGATTGATTACTAATTACAAAACACCCATTTTATGAAAGCTATTTCAAGAAGAACTGCCCTCAGAACGGCTGTGATCGGGGGCGCGGCAATGGCCGCAACAGGACTGGAAGCGGCTGCGGAAAGAAACCGCGGCGAAAGGAAACCGGCCAAAACGCCGGTCAAAGAACCGCTGAAAGGCAATATCCGCCATTCGGTAAGCAAATGGTGCTTCGGCGACTATCCGCTGGATGAATTTTGCGACACGTGCAAGACCATCGGCATCGAGTCCGTCGAACTGTTAGACCCCAAGGACTGGGCGACGGTGAAAAGCCACGGCCTGACCGTGGCCATGGCGCAGGGCGCAGGGCTGGGCATTGACCGCGGATTCAACGATCCTTCCCTGCACGACGAGCTGGTGGCAAGCTACGAGAAGGTCATCCCGATGGTGGCCGAGGCCGGACTGACCAACCTCATCTGCTTTGCGGGACGGCGCAACGGCGTGACCGACCTGCAGGGATGGGAGCACTGCGAAAAAGGCCTGAAGCGCATCACGCCCGTTGCCGAGAAATACAACGTCGTGCTCACGATGGAACTCCTCAACAGCGTTGGACACAAGGACTATCTTTGCGACCACACCGTCTGGGGCGTGGAACTGTGCCGCCGTCTGGGTTCGCCGAACTTCAAGCTGCTGTACGACATTTTCCACATGCAGATCATGGAAGGCAACATCATCGAACACATCCGCAACTATCATTCCTTTTTCTCGCACGTTCACACCGGCGGCAATCCCGGACGGGCGGAAATCGACGAAACGCAGGAACTCTATTACCCGGCCATCATGAAGGCGCTGGTCGATGCCGGCTACAAGGGATTCGTCGGACAGGAGTTTGTGCCGAAACAGCCGGACAAAATCGCCTCGCTGGAGAAGTGTATCCGTATTTGCGACGTATAACTTTACACGGACTGATCCGGCGGCTCATCCCCGCCGGATTTGTTTTTTTATCTGCTGACAATCCGTAAACGTATGAATCTGTATCCCGCACTTATTCTCGATGCCCTGGCCAAGGTGCGCTATCCGGGCAGCGGCAAAAATCTGGTGGAAGCCGGAATGGTAGACGACAACATCCGCATCGAAGGGCGCAGCGTGTCGTTCTCGCTGCTTTTCGACAAACCGAACGACCCGTTTATCCGCTCGGTCGTCAAGGCGGCGGAGACGGCGATCCTGACCTATGTCTCTCCCGACGTGGATATTCGGGGGCGCATTTCGGCCGTCAGCCGTCCGTCCGTACCTCCTCCGTCCAAGCCGGAAACGCTGTTGCCCGGCGTAAAAAACATCCTCGCCGTTGCTTCGGGAAAAGGCGGCGTCGGCAAGAGCACGCTGACCGCCAATCTGGCCGTTGCCCTGGCTGCACAGGGTTACCGGACGGGGCTGCTGGACGCCGACATTTTCGGGCCGTCGCAGCCAAAGATGTTTCAAGTGGAAGACGCCCGTCCGATGCTTGAAAAAAAGGGAGGCCGCGAGCTGATTCAACCGGTGGAAAAATACGGCGTCAAACTGCTTTCGATCGGATTTTTCGTCAACCGCAACGATGCCGTCCTCTGGCGCGGCGCCATGGCGGTCAACGCGCTCAGGCAGCTGATCGGCGATGCCGACTGGGGGACGCTGGATTATTTCCTGATCGACCTGCCGCCCGGAACGAGCGACATTCACCTGACGCTGGTGCAGACGCTGGCCGTCACGGCCGCCCTGGCGGTTTGTACGCCCCAGGAAGTGGCGCTGGCCGACGCCCGCAAGGCCATCAGCATGTTTGCCGCCGGAAAGGTCAACGTGCCCGTGCTGGGCATTGTGGAAAACATGGCCTGGTTTACGCCCGCCGAACTGCCCGAAAACAGGTACTATCTTTTTGGAAAAGAAGGGGGCGTGCAGCTGGCAAAAGAATTAAACCTCCCCCTGCTGGGACAAATACCCCTTGTACAAAGCATTTGCGAGAGCGGCGACCGCGGCGAGCCGGCCGCCCTGCACCCCGAAACCCTTACCGGCGCCGCATTCCATGCACTGGCGCAGCGTGTGACGGAACATCTGCAACGCCGCAACGAACAGCTCCCGCCTACACAACGGGTCGCCACAACAAAAAACTGAGAAAATTCAAAGATTCAAAGATTCAAGGTTTCATGCAGATTAAGTGTCATGAAGGGATAAAAAATAAACAATCCCTATCGGGTTCATGACACCTTTTGTTATTTGTTTTTTATCCCTAAAATCTGCATTTATACTTCCCGCGGCATAGTTTTGTGCATTGTATCTGTCCCGTTAGAGACAGGATGTTGGTAGAAAATTGCATGTGAGCCGCCCAAATCCCGTAGGGATGGTATGTGTGTGATATTGCCTGCATATCATCCCGGACGGGATTCCGCCGGATGTTGCAGCATTCTTTTTCTACCGACATTTTCTCCCTGACGGGACAAGCTCCATGCGCAAAACCATCCCGGGTAAAGTATAATCCGCATGCAACACCCTCCCTCAACTCTTCCGATAGCTCCAGACCGCCCGGGCGTTGAAAAAGACGGTGAAGGAGACAGGGCGATGCAGTCGGTGTGGAGGTAAATATTCCGCACGTTGCCCGCCGGCCAAAGCCCGTATACAAGTCCGGCCAGCAACATGCAGGGGTTGAGTACGGCGAAACCCGTCAGCCGGTAGGGGGCAAGCCTGGCGATGATGAAGAGGTGGCGCGGGACGGACGTGGCTTCAGCCCTCCGGAACTCTCCGGTTTCTTCAAAAATCATTTTTCAAGCCTCCGGAACTCTCCGGTTTCTCCAAAAATCGTTTTTCAAGCCTCCGGAACTCTCCGGTTTCTCCAAAAATCGTTTTTCAGCCCTCCGGAACTCTCCGGTTTCTCCAAAAATCATTTTTCAAGCCTCCGGAACTCTCCGGTTTCTCCAAAAATCATTTTTCAAGCCTCCGGAACTCTCCGGTTTCTTCAAAAATCATTTTTCAAGCCTCCGGAACTCTCCGGTTTCTCCAAAAATCATTTTTCAGCTCACCGGAACTCTCCGGTTTCTCCAAAAATCATTTTTCAGTCCTCCGGAACTCTCCGCTTTCGTCAAAAACCGTTTCGCTACGCATCCGAATAGCCCCCAATCGCTGCGCTTCATTGGGGGTTAAGCACATTGAACACTACGTGTTCCGGCGTGTCGGGATTCGCATGTGCGGGGATTAAAATAGATATTGAACACGGAGACATGGAGGATTTTCCCCGTGTCTCCGTGTTTTATATGCTTTCTTTAATCCGCGTTTAAATCTGCGAAATCCGCGTGCAACACTGCCCCCGTCTCAACTCTTCCGATAGCTCCAGACCGCCCAGGCGTTGAAAAAGACGGTGAAGGAGAGCAGGG
>JAITQL010000079.1 GCA_031288935.1 Tannerella sp. | reverse complement strand
ACCGGAACCGGGCGTTTCGTTTTGCCTTCGTCAAACTGCTGGGCATCGGGCTGAATATCGTCCTGAATCTCTTTTTCCTGCTGGCCTGTCCATTGATATACCGTCTGCATCCGGAATGGATCGCGTGGTTTTACCTGCCCGGTTACGGGGCGGGTTATATTTTTGTTTCCAATGTATTCACGTCCTTGCTTCTCTTCGTGCTGCTGCTTCCGGATATGATTCCGGGATTCCGGGCGAAAATGGACTGGCAGCGGCTGAAACAGTTGCTTCCCTACGCTTTTCCCATTCTGATGCTGGGTATCGCCGGCATCTTGAACCAGAATGCCGACAAAATCCTGTTCCCCTTTCTGTTTGAAGACAAAATGCAGGCCAGCGAACAGCTGGGCATCTACGGAGCCTGTTTCAAGATTGCCGTTGTCATGGTGATGTTTATCCAGGCTTTCCGGTATGCCTACGAACCGTTTGTCTTTGCCCGCGAGAGGGAACGCGACCACCGCAACGCATACGCCGGCGCCATGAAATACTTTATCATCATCGCGCTGGCTCTTTTTCTGGGAATCATGTTTTATATCGACGTGCTGAAGCATTTCGTATCGCCGGAATACTATCCCGGACTGGAGGTCGTTCCGGTGGTCATGCTGGGCGAGCTGTTTTATGGCGTTTACTACAATCTGTCGGTCTGGTACAAACTGACCGACCGGACGATCTGGGGCACCCGCTTTTCCGTAATTGGTTGCGTGACGACGATTGCAATGATCGTCCTTTTTGTGCCGCAGTACGGTTTTATGGCCTGTGCCTGGGCGGCGTTCGCAAGCAACCTGCTGATGATGGCGCTTTCGTATTTTGTGGGACAAAGACAGTATCCGGTGGCCTACGACCTGCGGTCGGCGGGCTTGTATGCCCTGCTTGCCGCCGTGCTCTATGCCGCCGGCATGTGGCCATCCATCGGAAATATCTACGTGCGGTTGTTGTATCGCACCGTGTTGTGGCTGCTTTTTGCCGGAGTGACAGTCAAACGGGATCTCCCGCTGTCGCAAATCCCCTGCATCGGCCGGTATTTCAATCCAAAGAAGAATCTATCAAATTCAATCAATAATAATAAATGAAACAAGTAAAAAAAGTATGTGCGGCATTACTGCTGCTGGCAGGACTGCATCAGGCAGCCCGTGCAGACGAAGGGATGTGGGTGTTGAAGGAACTGAACACGCGGAATCTGGAACGGATGCGTGAACTGGGATTCGATCTCCCGCTCGACGCCCTGTACAACGATTCCATCCCGTGTGTTGCCAATGCGGTTGTTATTTTCGGCGACGGATGTACGGGCATCACGGTATCGGACGAAGGATTGATTTTCACCAATCATCATTGCGGATACGATCCCATACAAGAGTTGAGCAGTGTTGACCGCGATTATCTGAAGGACGGATTTGTCTCTCTCAGCCGGCAGGAAGAATTGCCGGTATCGGATTTGAGCGTCCGCTACCTGAAAGAGACCGTTGACGTGAGCGACCGGATTCTGCCGACAGTGGCATCCGTAGACGACGAATACAGACGCATCATCCTGGCCGATTCCATTGGCCAGGTCATGTGCGATTCTATCGCAACCGACGAATTTCTGTCTGCCGAAGTCATCCCTTTCTACAGTCACAACAAATACTACCTGATCGTTTACGAAGTCTTCCGCGACGTTCGCCTGGTCTTTGCTCCGCCCAGTTCGATCGGCAAATTCGGCGGCGATACCGACAACTGGATGTGGCCGCGTCATACGGGCGACTTTTCCGTTTTCCGCGTATATGCCGGCGCTGACAATCAACCGGCAGAATACGCCGCCTCCAACCAGCCGTATCATCCGAAATATGCCGCGCAAATCTCCCTGCAGGGTTATCAGGACCGCGACTATGCCATGACCCTGGGTTTTCCGGGCAGCACCGAGCGGCATCTGTGTTCGTGGGGCGTCGAGCAGCGCATCGAGAACAGTAACAAACCGCGCATCGAAGTGCGCGGCATCAAACAGGAGATATGGAAAGAGGCCATGCAGACCGGCGATGCCGTGCGCATCAAATATGCGTCGAAATACGCGGGCAGTTCCAACTACTGGAAAAATTCCATCGGAATGAATCGCGGCCTGGCCAACCTGCACGTGATGGAACGGAAAAAAGCCGAAGAAGCCGCCTTTGCCGCCTGGCTGGAAGAAACGCCCGGGCGAAAGGAAACGTATGGCGAAGTATTGAATCTGCTGGAGAAGGGATACACCTCTACCAACGAATACCAGCAGTACGCCACCTATCTGATCGAAGCATTTGCCGCCGGAACGGAAATTGTCCGTCTGGCACGCATGGTAGGCGGCGTGGATGTAAAAAACAGTTCGCCGGAAGAGCTGGACGAAACGCTCGAAAACCAGTTCCGCCCCTTCTTCAAGGACTACGAACCGGCCGTCGATCAAAAAGTGCTGGCCGCCATGATGAAAATCGTCAAGCAGCGTGTTCCGGAGAGCTTCCTGCCGGATATTTACAAGAAAATAGACAAGAAATACAAGGGAGATTACAGCAAATATGCGGCCGACCTGTTCAAAAATTCGGAGATTCTGTCGTACGACAACGTGGCGGCTTTGCTGAAAAACAAAAACGCATACAGCAAGATGATGAAAAAAGACCCGGCCATTGACTTATACCTGTCCGCCATTTTTTCCCTGTACGACATTCAGCACGTATCCGCTTCGGCCGACAGCGAGATCGGCAAAGGTGAAAGACTTTACCTGACCGGTCTGAAAGAAATGTTTCCCGAACGGAATTTCTATTCGGACGCCAACTTCACCATGCGGTTGAGTTACGGTTCCATTGGCGGGTATCATCCGTTCGATGCCACCTGGTACGAATGTTATTCGACCGAAAAGGGCGTTCTGGAAAAGGAAGATGCAACAAGCGACGAATTTTGGATACAGCCCGAAATTGTCAGCCTGCTCGAAGCAAAGGATTTTGCGCCCTACGCCAATGAAAAGGGAGAATTGCAGGTCTGTTTCCTTACAAACAACGACATCACCGGCGGCAATTCGGGCAGTCCGGTTTTCGACCGCCATGCACACCTGATCGGCCTCGCGTTCGACGGAAACTGGGAAGCCATGAGCGGCGATATTGCTTTCGAGCCGGAATTGCAGCGCTGCATCGGCGTCGACATCCGCTACGTGCTCTTCATCATCGACAAGTGGGGGAAATGCCCGCACCTGATTCAGGAATTGAAATTGGTAAACTACACCGGTAGCCACATGTTGTTTTCTCTGATCATACCGGTATACAACCGCCCGGACGAAGTAGCGGAATTAATGGAAAGTCTCGCGGCGCAAACGCGAAAAACCTTCGAGATCATTCTGGTCGAAGACGGCTCTGCCGTAACCTGCGAACAGACAGTCAAGGCCTGTGCCGACCGGTTGCCGGTTACCTACTACTTCATCCCCAACGGAGGCCCCGGGCAAGCGCGCAACTATGGCGCTGCCCGCGCCTCGGGCGACTACCTCATCGTGCTCGACTCGGATTGCATCCTCCCGCCCGACTACATTCAGGCCGTCGAAAACGAATTGAATCACTCCCGTGCGGATGCCTTCGGAGGGCCTGACAAAGCCTCCCCGGACTTTTCGAACATCCAGAAAGCCATCAACTATTCGATGACCTCGTTCCTTACCACCGGGGGGATTCGGGGAGGAAAAAAAGAACTGGACAAGTTTTATCCCCGGAGTTTCAACATGGGGATACGAAAGGAAGTATTCAACGCGCTGGGTGGTTTTTCCAACATGCGTTTCGGCGAAGACATCGACTTCAGCATCCGCCTCTACCGGGCCGGATGCAAAGTCTGTCTGTTTTCCTCCGCCTGGGTATATCACAAGCGACGTACGGACTGGAAAAAGTTCTACCGCCAGGTCTACAACTCCGGCATTGCCCGTATCAACCTGTACAAAAAATACCCCCGGTCCCTAAAGCCGGTACATGCGTTGCCTGCCTTATTTACACTGGGGGTATTGTTCCTCCTCGGAGCAAGTATCTTCTCTCCGTGGAGCCTCGTTCCGCTCCTGCTCTATGCCGTTCTCCTCTGCCTGGATGCCACTTTCAAACACGGGAATCTGTCGATAGGTATCCTTTCCGTCATGGCCTCCTGCATCCAGCTGACCGGCTACGGATGCGGTTTCCTGGCCGGTGTCTGGAACCGGATCATACTCCGCAGGGGCGAATTTTCGGCCTTCCGAAAAACCTTTTACAAATAAACCTCACGGCTTCGACCCGGTTATCCTTTGTTGCGGGACAGTTTGTGCATTGAGCCTGTCCCCGCCCGTTCTGTAAACGTTTACAGAAACCCGAAAAATGTTTAATGCCGCATAAAGGATAAAAACAAGGCACGGTTTTTCCACGCCGAATAACCCGCCGCAACAATCAGCAATAGCAGGATCAGGAACGAACTGATCGACGACACATACGCCGCCGCCACATACTGTTCGGGCAGAAATTCAAACACAATCGTATGCTCGCCCGCCGGCACGCGCATGGCACGCAAAACCCAGTCCGCACGGAAGTGCGAGGCTTCCTGTCCGTCTATTTTCACCTTCCAGCCCGGCTGATAATAGATTTCGGAAAATACCGCCACCTGTTCCGTATTCGCACGGGTCGTATACGTAAGACGGCTCGGCCGGTAATTCGTCAGCACGATGCTCGCCGTCGAATCCGGGCGAGGCGTAAAGCCCTCCAGCTCGCCGGCAAACCGCTTGTCAACAACCGCCGTTTCCAGCGGATTCAACCTGTCCAGGGCTGCAATCTCGGCATCTGCATTTTCCACCGGTTCTACTGCCCGCACAAACCAGCAATTACCGAATGCAAATGGATTCTGCAAGGGCGGCTGCCCGGGATTATAAATAATATATTTTGTATTCAGCATGTTCAAGGAAGGCGACGTCGCCAGCACCGGCAACAACGCCTCCGCCGTCTGCACCTTTTGAAGCGTCTCCATGATACGCCGGTACTCCTGATCCAGCCTGTGCTCTATCAATTCCTGATACCGGCGCAGTTTCACGGCATGATAGCCGCCGATGGAATGATGATAGTAGGAAACGTCGGTATTCTGCCAGGGATTGTTCAGTCCCAGCACCCGATACGAAAGCGTCTTGTCCTTCAGAATTTCCCTGTCGGCCACGCTCTCCTTGTAAGCCGTTATATCCGGCCGCAC
>JAITQL010000025.1 GCA_031288935.1 Tannerella sp. | reverse complement strand
CTGTTCGACCCCAGACGGTCGGCCGTTCCATTCCAAGCGGTCGACTGTGCCATACTGTTCGGTCGACCGCTTTCCTTCACTCGGTCAACCAACCGGCAAAGGTCGGTCGACTGCCTTATGCAGGTCGGTCGACTACTCCGTGCAGGTTAGTCGACTGTTCGACCCCGGTCGGTCGACTGCTGTACTCCGGTTAGTCGACTGCTTTATGCGGGCCGGTCAGGCACTTTATGCGGAATTGCAATGTATCTATATAGTGATAAACAAGAGAGTATTAATATTTAAATTTGAAACTTATGCAAAATCGTGACTGGATTGAAAAAAGTTATGAAGGCCTGGAGAACCAGGTGGGTCTGACATGGGGCTATCTTTCCATTGAAGACTATATGATGCGAATGGGGCTGACGGGAGCGAGCACGTGGCTCAATACCCGGTTTCAGCCGGTAATGGAGGCGTATGGAACGGCAGTAACGGCATGGCGGGATCCGGGAACGCGGACACCGCTGGCCGTCAAGACGCTTCAGGACGCGCATACGGCGCTGGTGCCGGAGTACCGTCACCTGTACACGGGTTTTCTGCGCAGTAATCCGCTGGTAACGTCGACGGATTTGGAAGCGATGGGTTTGCCGCCTCGCAGTGACGACAAGCCTACTCCGGCGCCTGCTCCGCATACGCTGGTCGTGGTGGAAACGCAGCTGCCCGCGCCGTGCGTGGTGGAGTTTCACTATCGCGACAGCGAAAAGTCGACGAAGGGAAAGCCGGAAATGGTGCACGGGGCAGAGTTCGTGATGGCGATCCTCGACGAGGAACCGACGGACTGGTCGCAGTTGACAACGAGCCATTTCAGCACTGCATCGCCGCTGAAGGTGACTTTCACGGGCGAACAGCGGGGAAAGAAGCTCTACTTCGCTGCCAGGTGGGAAAATACACGCGGGATAAAAGGCTCGTTTAGCCAGATTCAGTATGTGATTATTCCGTAAACGACTGTTTTCCGCCCCGACCGGACATGCCGATCCGGCCGGGGCGGTCTGTCGAACGGACAGACCGGGCAGTGCCGTCTGACGGTATCGTCTTGTTTTTGTTAAAGATTTGCGCAGTCGATAGAAAAAACGGATATTTGCCCCCCCATATCAAAAAACAGAATGTATGCAGCTTTCAAACGACGTTTTTCTGGAAATACTCGGCAGGTTTGACCTGTCCGAACAGCCGGCGGAAGTGACACCGTTCGGCAACGGGCATATCAACGATACCCTGAAAGTGACGACCGTCGGCGGGGAAGACCGCTACGTGCTCCAGCGAATCAACCATCATATTTTTACCGACGTGGAGATGTTGCAAAACAACATCCTCACGGTGACTGCGCATGTCCGCGGAAAACTGGAAGGGCGTGGCGAAAAGGACGTCGACCGCAAGGTATTGACTTTTCTCCCGGCCGGAGACGGAAAATCCTTTTATTTCGACGGGGAGAATTACTGGCGGGTCAGCCTGATGATCCCCCGCAGCCGGAGTTTCGAGGAGGTCAACACCGCTTTTTCGTACGAGGCGGGACGGGCATTCGGCGATTTTCAGTCGATGCTTTCGGATATTCCCGAAGGCGTGCTGGGCGAGACGATTCCGAATTTCCACAACATGGAGTTCCGGTTGCGGCAGTTCCGCGAGGCGGTGGCGGCCAATCCGGCGGGACGGCTGGAGGAGGTTCGGGACTTGAAGGAGGAAATCGAACGGCGCGCCGAAGCCATGTGCATGCAGGAGAGGCTGTATCGCGAAGGGGTATTGAAGAAACGTACGAATCACTGCGATACGAAAGTCAACAACATTCTGTTTGACGAAGAGGGCAAAGCGCTTTGCGTGATTGATCTGGACACGGTGATGCCCGGCTTTGTACTGTCCGACATCGGCGACTTTATCCGTACCGGCGCCAATACGGGTGCGGAGGATGAGGAGCATTTGGAGCGCGTAAACGTTGATACGGAGATTTTCGAGGCCTATACACGGGGATACATGGAAACAGCCCGGTCGTTTCTTACGCCGCTGGAGATCGCCTTGCTGCCTTACGGGGGGCGCTTGCTCACCTACATGCAGGCGGTTCGTTTCCTGACCGACTACATCAACGGCGATACGTATTACAAGATTCACAAGCCCAAACATAACCTGATCCGTACCAGGGCGCAGTTCAAGCTGCTGCAAAGCCTTGAGGCGCACCGGGCGGAAATGGATGAAATCATGCAAGCTTACTTATAACAAACCTATTTATAAACAAATCAAATTTATTGTTCCATGCTAAGACGAAATTTTATGAAAGTGGCCGGCGCATTCGTCGCCACTCCGACATTCGCATCAACGTCTGCAGCTTTGAGATCCGTATCTGCTGCACCGAAAGAGAAAGAAATCTATGAATGGCGTATTTATACGCTTACAGGTGGAGGCGCTCCGCTGGACTCCTTTTTTGGGAGGACGCTGTTCCCGGCTTACCACCGGAAGAAGATCGTCACGGGGGCGTTCAAGCCTTACCGCCTGAAAGAAGGCGAGAAGGATCAGCGTCATGTCCTGTTTGTCTATCCGAACCTGGCGACTTATCACAAGGTGAAAAGGGAACTGTGGGACGATACGGTTTTCAGACAGGCCGCACAGCCGTTTTTTGACACCACGGCGCCGGCGCCGGTCTATTCCAATATGGAAACGTACCTCAGCGAGGCGTTCGACAGGATACCGGTGTATCGAAAACCCGGCGACGAACGCACGTTGCTGGAAATCCGCATTTACCAAAGCCCGAACGAGGAGGCAAACCAGCGGAAGGTGAAAATGTTTAACACCGATGAAATGGCTATTTTCGATCAGGTAGGAGTCAATTCGGTACTGTACGGTGAAATTCTGGCCGGCCCGTGCATGCCGGCGCTGATGTATCTCACGTGGTACAGGAACGAGGAAACCCGCAGCGCGGCCTGGAAACTGTTTGGCGAACATCCGGACTGGATGCGGATCAAGGCGTTGCCGGAGTATGCGTATACGGCAACGAACAACCAAAGTATCTTCCTCTCGCCCATGTCCTATTCTCAAATATAAGGCGGGATGCGTGAACCGGACAAGGCCTGTTGTCATTGCAACAGGCCTTTTTTCATTTCCCTCCGTCCTGAACTTTAAAGCCGGTTTCAAAAAATAATCCGCTCAAAGCTGCGTTTAGAGAACATGAATAGAAAAAGATTGTGGGGACTGGCGATTTGCGTTTTATGGGCGGTGACGGGCTGCCGGGAAGAACTGAACAGACAGTTGCAGGGCAAGTGGCAGTTGAAGACCGTCGAACGCGCCGGCTACGTGTCGAAAGTAGATACGGTCTGGTATAACTTCCAGTCCGAATCACTGTTTATGTACCAGATTTACCGTGCCGACCGGGATACGTTCATGCACCTGTACGGCTTTAAAACCCGGCCGGAAGAAAACGGGATACAGCTGGAACTGATTTCCTATCCGAGTCCGGTGGAGGCCTTCCTGCCGTTTACCGACTGGAAGGAGCGTATACGGACGTTTACGGTGGAAAAAATCAATGGAAAACGGCTGGTGCTGCACGGCGACGACGCGACGTATGAATTTGTTCAATTTTGAAGAAACTGCCCGAACGGGCTTGTCTATAAAAAATTAAAGGATGTCTCCCGACATCCCCTAACCGAATTTGTTAACCTTAAATCTAATACTATTATGAAAAACCACGCCGCAAAGGTATGGTTTATTTTATGGATCATCCACGGATTAACAGTTAAATAAATTTACACTTCCCCTAATAAACCGTAAGCTTTAAACTGTTCCTTCTCTTTTTTGTTGCCTGCAATGACTCGCTTTCCGGGAGTGATTTCCCTGCTGTGGACACGACGGGACGCTTTACAAGTCCATCAAACAGGCTTCGGAGAGGTACTCCAGATGCTGGTGGCGGACGACTTCGAGCGCCGCTTCAAGGCTGTTCGTGCGCAAAATCAAAATGGATTTCCCGTTCAGGGAAAAGCAGTACATGTATTCCACACTCAGTCCCGACCGGGTGAAGGCGCTCAGCGTCTGCACGAAACTTCCCGCCGACGGGGGCGCGGCAATCGCCAGCACGTCGGTAAGGTTGGCGCCGACATTGTGCGCTTTCAGTATCCGGTAGGCACGCTGCGGATCGCTGACGATCAGGCGTAAAATACCGTATTCCGACGTGTCGGCTACCGTCGCGGCTATGATGCGTATCTGTTCGCCGGCCAGCAAGGCCAGGATTTCACACAGCTTGCCGTACTTGTTCTCGACGAAAATAGAAATTTGATGAACTGTCATACTGTATAATTTAAAGATTCAACATTCAAAAACTCAACGGGCTTAAAACGTTCGAAGGTCTTTTACCCGTATGGCCTTGCCTTCCGGCGAAGGGAGCGATCCCCTGGCAAGAAGCTTCAGTCGCGGAGTGATCAGCAACTCGTCTTTTAAGCGGCGTACGGCCTCTTGCGTCAATCGCTGCAAGACGCTGTAATCGTCGGTGTAAAGGTCGTTCAGCTCGACTTCGACCAGCATTTCGTCGCTGTTTCCGACCGTTTCGAGGGTGATCAGGTAGTTTCCGCTCAATTCCGTGAACGACATCAGGATTTTCTCTATCTGCACGGGAAAGATGTTGACGCCTTTCAGGATCATCATGTCGTCGCTTCGCCCCTTGAACCGGTCGATGCGCCGGTGCGTACGCCCGCAGGGGCAGTCGCCGGGGAGGAAACGGGTCAGGTCGTGCGTGCGATAGCGGATCAGCGGCATGGCTTCGCGCAAAAGCGTGGTCAGCACCAGTTCGCCGGTTTCGCCGTCCGGCACGGGCCGGAGAGTTTCCGGGTCAATGATTTCGGCAATGACATAATCTTCCCATACGTGCAGTCCGTTTTGCTCAAGACACTCAAAGGCTACGCCCGGCCCGTTCATTTCCGACATGCCAAAGCAGTTGTAGGCCTTCACGCCGAGGAGTTTCTCGATGCGTCGCCGCTGTTCTTCGGAATGAGGTTCCGCACCGATGCAGATCGTGTGCAGCCGCGTGTCCTTTTGCGGATCAATGCCGGCTTCGCGGAAGACTTCCGCCAGACGGACGGCATAGCTGGGGATGATGTGGAGGCAGGTCGTACCGAAGTCGGTGATAAACTTGATCTGTCGCCTGGAATTGCCGGCGGCGGCGGGCACGGTCAGTGCGCCGAGCCGTTCGGCGCCGTACTGGAATCCCAGTCCGCCGGTAAACATGCCGTAGCCGGAGGTGTTTTGAAAGATGTCCGTATCGCGCAGGCCAACCATGTACATGCAGCGTGCCACCTGGCTGGCCCATTCGTCCAGGTCTTTTTGGGAATGGAGGACGACGGTCGGATGGCCGGTCGTGCCGCTGGAGGAATGTATGCGCACGCACTTTTGCAGCGGAATGGCGGCCAGGTCGTAGGGGTAGCCGGCGCGCAGGTCATCCTTTGTCGTGAACGGGAATTGCTGCAAATCGGCCAGCGAACGGATGCTTCCGGCCGAAAGTCCGTGTGTTTGAAATACCTTTTCATAAAAGACCGAATTGCCGGCCTGCTCGACGGTCTGGCGGAGACGTTCCAGTTGCAGCTGTTCCAGTTCGTCGCGCGAAATCGTTTCCAATTCTTCTTGCCAATAGGTTGTCATCTTTCTTTTGTCATATAACGGCGCAAAGATAATTCAAAAATTCAATGATTCAATGATTCAAAGATTTCAGTGCGGATTTCGCAGATAAAAATCTGCGGCATCTGCGTTTAAATCCATTGAATCTGGGTGAAACAAACCTTTCAGTTCTTGAATCCTTGGATCTTTTCTTTATCTTTGTTGCGATAAGAAGTATGTTTTATTTAAATAAATGAGTTTGTCATGAAAAGAAATGTATGTGTGTGGGTGATGAGTATCGCCCTTTTGACGAGTGGTTTTGTGTCTGCGCAGGAACGTCCGGCGTGGGCGAAGGAGACGAAGGAACAGAAGGAGAAACGGATGGCGTGGTGGCGTCATGACCGCTTCGGGATGTTTATTCACTGGGGACTGTATGCCTTGCCGGCGCGGCACGAGTGGGTGAAGCATCACGAAAAGATTGCCGACGAGGTGTATCAGCAGTATTTCGAGCATTTCGATCCCGATCTGTACAATCCGAAGGAGTGGGCGGCAAAGGCGCGGGAGGCCGGAATGAAGTATGTGGTGATCACGACGAAGCATCACGAGGGCTTTTGCCTGTGGGACAGCAAGTATACGGACTTCAAGGTGACGAATACGCCTTACGGGAAAGACCTGATCAAGCCTTTTGTGGAGGCGTTCCGCGCGGAGGGGATTCGCGTGGGGTTCTACTATTCGCTGATCGACTGGCATCATCCCG
>JAITQL010000237.1 GCA_031288935.1 Tannerella sp. | reverse complement strand
TTCAAACTTTGGGAGGCGAAATCTATCAATTGCTGCTTCCGAATGTTGTCCCTGAATAAAAATTACACACGACTAACTATTTGTTATGCCTTTTCGGTTATATAACAATGAAACTTTTTTTGGAGTGGACTCAATCTTGAATTTATTTGCAGGGGGAAATGGCCGGGAAATTTGAATTTAATTGTACATTTGCCGGCAGTATGAATAACTATATATTAAACTGTAAATTGCTATGAATTGTACAAGACGCGTATTTATCAAGTCGGGGCTGCTTGTGACAGCCGGCATCCCCCTGTTGCAGGGATGTGAATCGGGCGAGAACCCGGAGGTGAAGGATGAACTGTTTGAACTGTTCCGCCATCCGCCCGGCACGTCCAAACCCTTTGTCCGGTGGTGGTGGAACGGCGACAAGCTGTCGGCCACGGAAATTGTCCGTGAACTGGACATCATGAAAGAGGCCGGCATCGGCGGCGTGGAGATCAACCCCATCGCCTTTCCGGGAGGAGACGACCTGGGTATTCCGTCCATGACGTGGCTCAGTCCCGAATGGATCGAAATGGTGAAAGTCGCCCTGAAAGGCGCCGAGGAACGCGGCATCGTCTGCGACATTATTGTCGGGTCGGGATGGCCTTTTGGCGGAGAATTTCTGCAGCCGGAGGAACAGACGCAGCTGCTCACCCTGGCGGGACAAAAGGTCACCGGCCCGGCCCGGCTGCAACTGAAAACGGAAGAGTTGCTGAAGGAAGCCGCGCCCGAAGTCGTTTCCAAGTTCAAAGGCTCGTCGAACGAACTGTATGCGCTCTGCCTGGCGCCGGCGGAAATGAGCGTCTTCGCTCCCGCCCGGACGCTCCCTTTTGAAAAGGACAGCCAGACCGTGACCGTGGATGTGCCCGAAGGCGAACATGTGCTGTACGCCCTGGTAAAGGTCACCGGCTTCCAGTCGGTCATCAACGGCGCTCCCGGCGCCGCCGGCCCGGTGCTGAACCACTACAACACGGAGGCGGTGGAAAAGTTCCTGAACCGCATGTCGGATCACCTTTTCCCGGCCATTCAGGGACTGAAAGGCTTCCGGGGTCTGTTTTGCGACAGCATGGAGCTGGAGGGCGCCAACTGGTACTCCGATTTCCCGGAGGAATTTAAGCGCCGCAAGGGATACGACGTGACACCGTATCTGCCGTTCATTCTCTACAAGGTGGGACACATGGGTCACGCGGTAGAAGGAGGCGCTGCGACGGAGCTGACCGGCGAGGCCAAGGAAGAAGTAGACCGCGTACGCCACGACTTCTTCGTGACCTGCATGGACATGATGCGCGACCGCTTCCTGATACCCTACACGCAATGGTGCAACAGACACGGATTCAAGTCGAGAGTGCAGGCCTACGGACGCGAGTTTCATCCGCTGGAAGCCTCGCTGCAGGTCGATATTCCGGAATGTGAAACCTGGCTGTGGTTTTCCGACGGTGCAAAGAATGACGACTACGCCCGAAACCCGGCCTATACCAACGTCAACAAGTTTGTGGCATCGGCCGCCCGCTTCTCCGGAAAGAAAATCGTCAGCTGCGAGGAGATCACGAATACGAGCGCCGTGTTCAACGCCACCCTGGAGCGCATCAAGATCGTCGGCGACCAGAGCAACCTCTCCGGCGTCACCCACTCCATCCTGCACGGATTCAACTACAGTCCGGTGGAAACGCCCTTCCCGGGCTGGATTCGCTACGGCACCTTCCTGAACGAACGCAACCCCTGGTGGCCCTATTTCAAACACTGGGCAACCTACAAGGCGCGGCTGTCCACGATCTTTCAGGAAACGGACAGCTTTGCCGACATCGCCGTCATGCACCCGCTGGCCGACATGTGGACGAAGCACGGCCCGCAGCGCGACCCCTTCCCCGAACTCCACTATCCGAAGTATCAGTACCGGGTTTGGGAAGCCATCCACCAAAACGGAAACAGCTGCGACTACATCAGCGAAAACATCCTGCAACAAAGCCGGTTTGAAAAAGGCTTCCTGATCTTCAACACGCGCAGGTATCATACACTGATCCTCCTGGAAACAGAGTCGATCGAACCGGAAACGGCCGAAGCGCTGGCCGCATTTGCAGCCGGCGGCGGCAAGCTGATTTTCGTCGGCAAGGAGCCTTTTCAGTCGCCCGGATGGAAAGATCACAAAAGTCGCGACGAGAAGGTGAAACAAACCGTCGGCGCCCTGAAACAGGCCTGTCCGTCGAAGACATTCACCGTCGAGGCGCCGGGAGACGATCTGATCGCATGGTTCAAAGGCCTTCAGACGCAGTGCGACATCAAACCGTACCTGCAGATCGAAACGCCCGACCCCTTCGTCAGCCAGATTCGCCATCAGAGCAATGACAGGGACTTTTTCTTCCTCGTCAATTACAGTTCGGACCGCCCGTTCGCCACAAGCATCCGGTTTGCGGACGCCGGCAAGCGCAAGCCCTGCCTCTGGGATCCGGAAACGGGCGAGAAATATCCGTATCCCACCGGCCAGGACGGAAGACTGCAAGTGGAATTGCCGCCTGCCACGTCGCAACTGATCGTTTTCGAGAAGACCGCCGTCAAGGGCAAGGCTTCCGTTGACCCGGCGGCAAAGGGCGACGGACTGAAGGGCTGGAGCGTGCGACTGGAACATATCAACGGTCAAAAGGAAACGCGCGAGATGGAAACGCCGGTCGATCTGACTGTCGATCCGCAAACCCGGGCTTTCGCCGGCTGGGCGTACTACACCAAAAAGGTGGAAGACACGGCCGGGAGCCGGTATCTGGATTTGGGACAGGTCTACGGCGTGTCGGAGGTAACGCTGAACGGCGAATCGCTCGGATGCAAATGGTACGGACGTCACCTGTACCGTCTGCCGGAACACCTGGCCGGCGCCGTCAGCAAGACGATTGAAGTGAAAGTCACTACCACGACGGGAAACTATCTGAAATCGTCGCCAGAGAATCAAACCGGCCAGAGCTGGACGGGCCACCAGCCCTGGCAACCGGTGGGAATAGTCGGGCCGGTGCGTTTGCTGCCGGGATAGCCGCATCCGAATCAAACCGACCCGGCGGAAAGGTCATGCTGACAGATCTGTTTCGCACCCGAAAATGCTTTTGGCGATTGCCAAAAGCATTTTTTGTTGTCCGAATCAGGCTACTTTTCAATCGGAAGTGTGAGGGATATGTGTGTTCAGGTATGGATGGAGCGCATTGGAACCGGCCGCCCGTTTCAAAGCGGGCACGTTTCCTTGAAAAGACGTCTTAGCCGAATATCTCCTTTTTCCCGGCCAGCAGGGTGTTTCGCATCAGCGAAATGATTGTCATCGGCCCTACGCCGCCCGGCACCGGCGTAATATAGCTGCATTTCGGCGCGACTTCGTTGAAGCATACGTCGCCCGTCAACTTGTAACCGCTTTTCGTGACGCTGCTCGGCAGGCGCGTCGTGCCTACGTCGATAACTACTGCGCCGTCCTTCACCATGTCCGCCTTCAGAAATTCGGGCACGCCCAGGGCGACAATGAGAATGTCCGCACTCAGACACATTTCCTTCAGATTTTCCGAACGACTGTGACAGACCGTCACCGTGCAGTCGCCCGGATACCCTTTCTGCATCATCAGTGTAGCCATCGGCTTGCCGACGATGTTGCTGCGTCCCAGCACAACACAATGTTTGCCTCCGGTCTCGATACGGTAACGTTTCAACAGCTCCAGGATTCCGGCCGGCGTCGCCGACTTGAAACAGGGCAGCCCAAGCAGCATCCGCCCTGCGTTGACGGGATGAAAACCGTCCACATCCTTCCGGTAGTCAATCGACTCGATGATCTTTTGTTCCGATATGTGCGCCGGCAGGGGCAATTGAACGATAAACCCGTCCACGTCCGCATCCCTGTTCAACTCGTCCACCTTGCGCAGCAGCTCCTCTTCCGTCACGTCAGCTTCATAGCGAACGAGGGTCGATTTGAATCCGATTTCCGCACAGGATTTTACCTTGCTGGCTACATACGTCTCGCTGCCGCCGTCATGTCCAACCAGAATCGCTGCCAGATGCGGTATTTTGCCGCCCGCTGCCCTGATCGCCGCCACTTCGGCCGCCAGTTCCACCTTGATTTGTGCCGCCACCGCCTTGCCGTCTATTAACCGGTGTTGTTCTCTTTCGTTCATGTCTGTCCTTTTTAATTTCCTGTCATCCTGAAATACATGTCTCCCCGTATGTTATCTTCTCCGGAACACGGGTGCGTTCCTTCCGCCCGGCTTGGGAGCTGAAGCCGAGCGCATGAGCCTGCACATTTCGTCGAACTGCTTCACCAGCCGGTTGACGTCCGTTACCGAGGTTCCGCTTCCGGCGGCAATCCGCTGACGGCGCGACCCGTCCAGGATGGACGGGTTGGAACGTTCGGCCGGCGTCATGGAATGGATAATCGCCTCGACGTTTTTGAAGGCATCTTCGTCTATGTCCATGTCTTTAATCGCCTTGCCCAAGCCCGGAAGCATGGAGGCCAGTTCCTTCAGGTTTCCCATCCGCTTGATTTGCTGTATCTGGCCGATGAAGTCGTTGAAATCAAACTGATTCTTTGCGATCTTCTTTTGCAGCCGCCGGGCTTCTTCTGCATTATAGTGCTCCTGGGCGCGCTCGACGAGCGAAACGACGTCGCCCATGCCCAGAATACGGTTGGCCATGCGTTCGGGATGAAAGACGTCGAGCGCATCCAGCTTTTCGCCGGTGCCGATGAACTTGATGGGCTTGTCTACCACCGTGCGGATGGAGAGCGCCGCACCGCCGCGCGTGTCACCGTCCAGCTTGGTCAGCACAACGCCGTTGAAGTTCAGCTGTTCATTAAATTCCCTGGCCGTATTGACGGCATCCTGTCCCGTCATGGAGTCGACCACAAAAAGGATTTCGTCCGGCTGAAGCGCTTTCTTGACAGCTGTAATTTCCTGCATCATCTGCTCGTCGATGGCCAGGCGGCCGGCGGTGTCGACAATCACCACGTCGTACCCCTTTTGCCTGGCTTCGGCCACGGCGTGGAGGGCGATTGCCACCGGGTCGGCCTGACCGGTTTCGGAATAAACCGGCACGCCGATCTGCTGTCCCAGTACCTGTAGCTGCTCGATGGCGGCCGGGCGGTAGACGTCGCACGCCACCAGCAGCGGATGCTTCCCCTTTTTGTTTTTCAGCAGGTTGGCCAGTTTGCCTGAAAAAGTAGTTTTACCCGATCCCTGCAATCCGGCCATCAGAATAACGGCCGGCGAGCCTTTGAGCTGGATTTCCGCCGCCGTACCGCCCATCAGCCGTGCCAGTTCGTCGTGTACGATCTTCACCATCAACTGTCCCGGCTTGACGGCCTTGAGCACGTTCTGACCCAGCGCCTTTTCCCTGACCGTATCCGTAAACTGCCGGGCGACCTTGTAGTTCACGTCTGCATCCAGCAGCGCCCGGCGAATATCCTTCAGCGTTTCCGCCACGTTCAACTCCGTAATCTTTCCTTCGCCCTTGAGTAATTTCAGGGATCGTTCTAACCTGTCACTTAAATTTTCAAACATAGATGCTATTTTCTTGGATTGGGAGGCAAAATTACGAAAAATCCGGGAATACCGCTGCCCCTCCCTCCATTTTTGCCTGGAATACGGTTTGCTCTGCGTTGCCTTCCCGCCATCCGCAAGAACCTTACACCCTGTCACGTCCTAAAAAAGTTGACAGGTTATGATTCTATTTTTAGTATTCATCAGTTCCTGTTGTGCAAACGGGTATCCCGAAAGGAAACGCCGCGCCCCGTCCTTGCGAACGCAGGGACGGCAGCATCTTTTGCAGTGGCAGTTTTGCCGGTGGAGACGTGCCTGCCGTTCGACATGGCGACGCTTTGCCGAACGGTGGCGGAAGGCTGCGAAAGTAGCGCCGAGGCCTCGGCGGAGGTTTCGCAGGGTTCCGAAAGCATGATCAAGGCCTCGGTGGAGGTTTCGGAACGCTGCGAAAGCATGGACGAGGGGTCGGCGGGGGTTTCGGAAGGCTGCGAAAGTCCCGCCGACCCCTCGGCGCTACTTTCGCAGGCTTCCGCCAGTCCCCGACCTCTCCCCCGGCCCCTCTCCACAAGAGAGGGGAGCGAGGATTTCCGGCACACGCGGTTTGTCATACGGCAACAGCTATCCTGAAGGAAACGCCGCGCCCCGTCCTTCGGTAGAAAACCCTTCTGCCAACCCTCTCGCATCCCGTACGGGATGCAACATCAACGGGCGCCGTCTATCTCTACCGAACTTTCATTCCTCACGGAATGGCGGCACGGCGACGGACGCATCCCGTCTGAACTGTGATTTTCATATGATTAATT
>JAITQL010000217.1 GCA_031288935.1 Tannerella sp. | reverse complement strand
CCCTGCCTCCGTCAACCTTGCCTTCTCTCATGCGGCACTTCGCCTTCCCGAAAGGCAAGATGGCGATCCATGTCTTCCCTACGGGCGCTTCGCCGGCAACCATGCGGTGGACGGGATTGACTGACCACAACTGGATGAATCCCGCAAACTGGGTGAATGTAATCGGGCAAGGCTCCTCCGTCTACGAATGGCCGGCGCTCTGGCCGCCCGCGCCGTGTGTGGACGTGGTGATTTCCTCCGGCGCGACCAATTATCCGGAACTGACGGACACGGCCTCCTGCCGGAATATTATGATGCAGGATCGCGCCATGCTCAAGAATCCGCACGTGCTGGCGTACGACAGCGCCCGCGTGGAAATCAAGCTCAAGCCGTCGGAACGGGACCGCTTCATCATGTGGTCTGCCCCGCTCATGGACATGTATACGGGCGACTACCATTTCAAGAGCGGCGACCGGCCCCGCTGGGGAGACGTGTACATGAACTATTTCCAGCAGGCCCGTCCGGGCGGCGGAACAGCCGAAGCCTACACGTTTACGGCAACGTTCGGCGAGCTGAACGACACGCTGCAGCTGGGGAAAGCCTTCAACCTGAAGGTGACCTCCACGAGCGCAACCAGAGACCGGCTGCTGGTTTTTCCGCAGAACAGCACTTCCTATACGGCGGACAACGGCCAAATCTATCCGACCGCCCGCAGCGCCAACGCCAGCAAGTTCATCACGCACGGTCAGGATCCGTACCGGAAATCCGACACGACGTTTCTGCTGCCGGTGGCCAACCCGAATGCGGGCTTCGGGCTGATACAGGTGGTCAATCCGTATCTGGCACATCTGAGTTTCTCGCAGTTCCACGCCGGCAATTCGCGCACGGTCAGCAACGGCTATTACCTGTGGAACGGCGACATCAACGCGAGTTTCACGGTGATCAACACAAACGGCAACCGGTACAGCATCACCGCTCCGTCGACCGGCGCCTCGCCGGATCTGATCCCGCCGCTGCAGTCGTTTCTCGTCGTGAAGTCGACCCCGGGCGACGAGGTGCAAAGCCTGAACATGTCTCCCAACTGGACGACCACCACCTCGCCGACCTCCTACACCCTGCGCGCCGCGCCGGTGTCGGAGTCGGATGCCAATACCCTGCGCATAAAAGCGTCGCAGGGCAACAAGACGAGTTACGTCATACTGGTGTACGATCAAAATGCCTCGCCCGCGAAGGGGCCGGAAGACATGCCCGTCCTGTTTTACGACGAAATACCGCTGACACTCTATTCGCTCACCTCCCTGAGCGAGCCTCTGGCCATTCATGCGAGCAGCGAATTTCAGCCGCAGGTCGATCTGGGCTTGCGGGTAAGGGAGGCCGGCGAAACGAAGCTGGAGTTTACAGGCCTGTCCGGTTTCGGTCACGACGTGTATTTGATAGACAAGGAAAAGAACAATCTGGAGATCGACCTTCAGCAGCAGCCGGAATACACCTTTGTGGTGAACAAGCCGTTGAAAGGTATCCTTGAGCTGAACAAGCGCTTCAGCCTGCGGATGGAATACACGGGCAACGGATTGACGGGCAATCGGCCACCGGTATCCTCATCCGGGTTGACCGTAACCGGTCAGGCGGGCGAGATACACGTGCATACGGCGACGGGGCGCATCCGGGACGTGCAGGTCTACCACATGGGCGGCGGCCTGATCTACGACAGCCGGACGGAAGCACCCTTCTTCCGCATCCCCGCCGAACGCGGAGCGGTCTACATCGTCAAAGCCCGCACAACCGAAAGCGAAACGTACGAAGTCCGCAAAGTGTGGGTGAAATAAAATTCAAAGATTCAAGGATTCAAAAATTCAAAGATTCGTTTCTCGCAGATTGACGGAGATTTCAGCGCGGATGCCGCAGATAAAAGGGCGTTGAAATCCGCGTCAATCCGCGTGAAATATTGCGGAGAAGAAAAAAAACATTACTTTTGCACCGCCATTCCGGTTGAGGGAAAAGGAGAGATGGCAGAGTGGTCGATCGCGGCGGTCTTGAAAACCGTTGAACTGAAAGGTTCCGGGGGTTCGAATCCCTCTCTCTCCGCCGAAAGGATCAAAAAAGTCCTGCAATATCAAAACGATTGCAGGACTTTTCAGTTTGTTTCCCTCTGCCGGCTTAGCGGCCGACGGGCTTTCTTGAAGTCAGGCTTTGTCCGTCACCCTGGTGCCATCCGTTCCCAGCGATACCAGCTGTTTTTTATACAGGGCGCCAAGGGCTTTCTTGAAATTTTTCTTGCTGCATGAAAAGAGCGCCTGTATTTCGTCGGCATCGCTTTTGTCGTGCACGGGCAGGAATCCGCCATTCTGCTTCAGGGTTTGCAAAACGTGCCGGGCGATGCCGTCGATTTTTTCGTACCCCAGGGGATACAGACTGACATCTATTTTTTCGTCTTCCCGTACCTCCTTGATATATCCCTTCAGCTTTTCGCCCTTTTCCGGCGTGCGGAACACTTCGTTGCGATAGAGCAAGCCCCAGTGCAGATGGTTGACGATTACCTTGTAACCCAGGTCCGTCTCTTCGGCCACGATCAAATCCACCTCCTGATTCCGTTCATAACGGGGCGGCACATTGTCGAGAAACTTGTCGATGCGCGCCGAAGCCACCATCCGTTTCGTAATGAAATCCAGGTAGACGTAAACCAGATACCGGTGTCCTTCTTTCATCGCCGTTTTCTGTTCGCGATGCGGCACCAGCAAATCCTTCATCAGTCCCCATTCCAGAAAGGCGCCCGTGGCAGCCACTTCCTTCACCTGCATCCACTGAAACTCGCCCGCCATCGCCAACGGCCGGAGCGTAGTGGCAATCAGCCGGCCTTCGTTGTCATGGTAAATAAAAACATCTATTTCGTCGCCCGCCTTGCATCCTTCGGGCACGTAACGCAGCGGAAGCAGGATTTCCCTGCCTTCACCGCCGTCCAAGTAGACTCCAAAATTCACGCTCTTAATGACTTTGAGCGTATTCATCTTTCCTGTTTCCACAAATTGTTCTTTTTTAGCCAACAAATTTAAGAAGAATCGGCGAGAAAATGCTTTGGAGAATCAAGAAGCAAGCATTAACAATGAAGAATGATGAAATGCAGGAATGTACACACAGGGGTTGTGCCATGCGGGAACGGGCAATCCTGAAGGGAACGCCGCGCCCCGGCATTCCGGAAAGGGGCCTGCAGCGCTTCCGGGCGGTTTCCGGGCGGCCGGAAGGAGGTTTGTTTCACTGCGGTTAACTTTCCGGCGTTCCGGAAAGGGGTTTGCTTCACT
>JAITQL010000194.1 GCA_031288935.1 Tannerella sp. | reverse complement strand
CGAAGGCCGGAGACTTCGCCGAACGGAGACGGGTTAATTCATAGGGATGAAAAATAAACAAGTGATAACAACAGGCAAACAATCCCGGTAGGGATTATAGCTCGGTAGAAAGGAATACGCCTGCACAATCCGGCATGCCGTCAGGTATGCCACCTGTAATAATGGATGCATACCTGACGGCATGCCGGGTAAGGCGGGAGCGATGCGTTTCTGCCGGGCTATATTCCCTACGGGAACGGGACAGTCGGCAAACAATCTTTTACAGGTTATTTATTTTACGTTACTTAACGGCTGGCAATCCGAATCCCTCTGGAAACAGCGTGTAAACCAACATCTCAAATAACTCTTTTCAACTTCGTGGCGACCGCAAAGGGTCGCCCCGGCCTTTTCATTTCTGCCGCACCTCGCACGTTACCGCGTGCCGGTCACAATACTTTCAGTACCGTGCCATACGTGAGACGGCGCGGTTCGTTCAGCCGGTAACTGCCTCCGGAATACCGCGCGAGGATGTAACACGTGTAGTCTCCCGGCGGAAGCTGCGGCGCAAAAGAACTTTTTCGTATCTTTGCCGGAAATTCATAAAGTAACAGAGTATGATGAAAAGTGGAACGATTATTTTTTTTGCAGCTCTCCTGTTCTTCCGGTATGCGGCGGGACAAACCTCGGAGGTCTCTTCTTCCAAATCCGCGGAGACGGATTCGGTGATGCGACTGGTGCAGTTGTGCGATCCGCAGCTCGGATTCGGAGAGGACGGCCTGGAGGCCGATATAGCGCGGCTGGAGAAGGCTGTTCAGCAAATCAACGCGCTGAAACCGGATGTGGTGATCGTGGCGGGCGATATGGTGAACGACATCGGCGACGAGCCGTCGATAGCCATTTTCCTGCAGGCCATCGCCCGGCTCGAGGCGCCGGTGCTGCTGACGGCGGGGAATCACGACCTGCCGGATCCGGTCACCGCGGAGGGATTGCAGCGTTACCGTTCTTTCTTCGGCAACGACTTCCGGACGATGACATGCAAGGGGCGGCTGATTGTTTCCGCCAATTCGCAGTTGTGGCGGGAAGCGCCTGCGGAGGAACGCGAACGGCACGACCGGCTCCTGCGCGACGCCCTGCAACGGGCGAAGGAAAACGGACAGCCCGTGATCCTGCTGACGCACGTGCCGCCTTTTATTTCGTCCGCGGACGAAGCCGACGAATACTTTAATCTGCCCAAAGCGATGCGGGCAGACCTGCTTCGCGAGGCCGAAGAGGGCGGCGTGACGGTCTGGCTGGCCGGACATACGCACCGGACAGCCCGGCGGAACCATCATCGCATCGCTATCCTGAACGGCGAAACGACCGGTCGGAACTTCGACCGGCATCCGGCCGGATTCAGGCTGCTGACCCTCTACCCCGGTCACCGTCCGTTCGACTGGGACTTTCACGCATTGAACTAATTTCAAATCAATACATTTTTTGTGCTATGAAACGTATATCTTGTTTTCTGCTGGGCGCCCTTCTGCTCTTTGCCTCGTGCAACGAAGGCGTCCGCTTGTATGTGTCTGCGGACGGGAACGACCGCCATGCCGGAACGAAGTCCGAACCGCTGCAAAGCCTCGAAGGCGCGCGAAACGCCGTGCGCGCCGTCCTGAAGGAAAAACCGGGGCGAAAGGTAACGGTGTATTTCAGAGGCGGCGAATATCCGCTGGAAAAGACGGTCAAACTGACTGCCGAAGATTCGGGCAGCGAGCAGGCGCCCGTCGTATACAGGGCGGCGGACGGCGAAACGCCCGTCTTTACGGGCAGTAAAGTCATTACGCAATGGACAAGGCTGGAGGATGCGGACGCACTGGCCGGACTTGATCCCGCCGTGCACGGGAAGGTGTACGTGACTGACCTCCGTGCGGCAGGCGTCACCGATTTCGGCGATCCCACCGACGAACAGAAGATGACCGGCATTGAATACGAGCTGGGCATTCCGGGCAGGCGTCCCGACCTGATCTGTAACGGGCAGCTCCAGACGCTGGCGCGCTGGCCGAACCGCGGATTTGTCCGCGCCGGAAAAGCCAGGGGCGACACCGAATTGCCGAAAACCTACATCGCCGTGCACGGCACGAAAGAAGGCGTTTTCGAGTACCTGGACGCTTACCAGGACCGGTGGGCGCAGGAAGAAGACGTCCGGCTGGGCGGTTACTGGTACTGGGACTGGAGCGACGAGTACCAGGCGGCGGAACGCTGGGATACCGCCACGCGCACGGCGTATCTGCGCGAGCCGTTCCACCGTTCCGGCTTCAAGGACAGTTTGCGGTATTTCGGCCTCAACCTGTATTGCGAAATCGACAGTCCCGGCGAATGGTACCTGAGCCGGTCGAGCGGCAAGCTTTACTGGTATCCGCCGGAGGGCGTCGACCCGGCGCAGGCGGAAGTGCGGCTGTCCTGCTTCGGCGATCCCTACATGCTGGTAGCCGAAGACTGTTCGTATCTCACGCTGGACGGACTGACCTTCCGGGACGGCCGGGGTTCGGCCGTCCTGATCCACGGGGGCGCGCACATGCTGCTGTCCGGTTGCCGGATCGAACGCTTCGGACGGGACGGCGTTCACATCACCGGCGGGACGGCGCACGGCGCAAACGGCTGCTACCTGTCGACCTTCGGCCACGGCGGATTCAAAATCGTGGGCGGCGACCGCAAGACTCTTACCCCCTGCGGGCATTTCGTGGAGCATACGGCAGTAGAAAACTTCTCGCTCTTTCAGCGCACCTACGAACCGGCCGTCCATCTGACGGGCTGTGGCATCCGCATCGCCAACAACCGTTTCCGCCATTCCTCCTCGTCGGCCATGCGACTGGAAGGAAACGATTTCCTCGTCGAGTACAACGAAGTCAGCCAGGTCGTCAACGAATCGGACGACCAGGGCGGTATCGACATGTGGTACAATCCGTCCTATCGCGGCGTGGTGATTCGCTACAACCGCTGGTCGGACATTGCCGGCGGAACACGCCACGGCGCGGCAGGCGTCCGGTTCGACGACATGATCTCCGGCATGTCGGTCTTCGGCAACCTGTTCGAGCGCTGCGGCGCGGCAGACTTTGGCGGCGTGCAGATTCACGGCGGCAAGGACAACCGTATTGAAAACAACGTCTTCTACCAATGTCCCTTTGCCGTCACCTTCTCGTCCTGGGGCGAAGAACGCTGGCAGAGGGAACTGGACAACCCCGACGTTCGGAAGAAACTGTATCAGGAGGTCGACATCCGCTCCGAAGCCTATCAGCAGAAGTATCCCGAACTGAAGAACGACATCCGCCAGAATGCCGACGCGAACATCGTAACCGACAACCTGATTGTTTCCTGCAAACAGACATTCCGGAATAAGCAGGACTGCCAGACCGTGCGGAACAATACGGAGCTGGACGCCGGCGGAAAAGGAATCGAGGCCTTCTGCACGCCGGAGGAGCTGGCCAAATACGGTCTGCAACCGATCCCCGTCGCAGAGATTGGCCCGAAAAAAAACCGGTGGCTGGAGACGCAATAATTCAGTAAACCATCCGGCAAGCAGACAGGCAAAAGGCCGCCCGAAAACAGGGCGGCTTTTTTTCCCTCCCGAAAGCAGCCGTCATTCAAAAAAACACTTGCGGGAATCGTCGAGATCGCCTATTTTTGCAAAAACATTTGCCTCATGACTCAGAAAAAGAAAAAGTCGCCGGCAGGAAAATCGCCGGACATCCGAAAAAGAATACTCAACAAAACGTTTATCGACAAGGCTTACCTGGCCATCAGGAAAATCCTGCGTGTCTACGGTCTCGATCCCGACATGTTCGACCGGCTCTCGAAACATCAGCGGCAGATGTTCATGCTTGTCGAAACCGAAGCGCCGAAGTTCAAGGTCGCCGAAGGGTGCCGGGTGCCACGCCAGCTCGTCACCCTGGTCAACAACTACACCCACCATTTCATCAGAAACAACTGCTACGGCAACCCGGAGATCGGACTCACCTACCTCGAACTGATTACCTTCGGCATCACGTTCTACACGCAAGTCCTCTCGCTGCACAAGGCAGACGACTGCAACTTCCCGCCGGAACAAATGCAGATCGTCGACACCATCGCCGAAAAATTCATTGCCGCCAACTTTTACGAATCCCTTACCGCCGTCGGAACCTACATCCGCCGTGCCGTACAGATGATCTCGAAGGTCAATTTCCGCATCTACGGATACGATTGGCATGTGCCCGTCTTCGTCGGCCAGGGACGCTTCCTTTCCACCGTCACCCTCTATTCCGAAGAATCCGAATCCATCTATTTCACCTACAAAGGCCAAAAACATAAAGCCTTTCGCGTCAAGGCCGGGCGCATCATCACCACACCAAGCACAGGCGCCTGCATCGACGAAGAAGATGTCACCTTCTCCTCCCGCGAAGACCACAAGGAAAAAAAACTCGACATCTACATCCAGTCCCACGCCCTGCAGCGCATCAAGGAGCGGGTGGACATCTTCCCCGCACACCGCCGCAACTTCTACGTCATGGATACGCTCCTCTACATGCACCGCGTGGAATTTAACTCCCAGAACCAGGGCATGTTCGAATGCTACCACGACGACGTCCTTTTTGGATACTATCCCTACATCATCAGGGGCAACAAACTCTTTGTCCTCACCTTCCTGCCCATCATTTCGCCCGAAACGCCCAGAGGAGAATCGTTCGTCTACCTCCTCGGACTCCAGAAGCAGGACATGATCTACCTGGGCATGGACAAGCTCAGCTTTTTCCTTACCGTCGACTTTACCCAAATTCCGGAGCTTTTCCAGGCGTTGACCCATCTCGGACTCTACTCGCTCGTCAACTATGCTTCCGAAGACCTCCTCCCCTTTGAACGCGACCCCCAAAAAACACTCCGCGTAAAACGATTCTTCGAAAATGCCCAACCGCAGCAAATGTGAAAATTCAAGATTCAAAGATTCAATCTGCGGCATCTGCGTTGAAATCCGTTTAATCTGCGCGAAACGAATCTTTGAATCTTTGAATTTTTAATCGTACTTTTGCACGGTAATTTTTGGAAGACAATGAAAAAAACGTGGTTAAAAGCAGCGAAGTGGATGTTGGTGGCTCTTTTCATGAGCTACCATATCTCCAGCACGTGCTTTTATCATACGCATCATTACAGCTGGGGAACCGTTACGCACTCGCATCTCTATTCGCCCTTCAGCGAACATCCCGCACAGCACAACCACTCGCAAATACAGTGTCTTACCATCCAGATTCTTTCGCATTTCGTCCTGTTGTTTCTGACAACGGCTGTCTTCTGCAAGATCGTACACATCTGCCGGATTTACATACCGGTCTGCCGGTATAAAGTCTACCTGCTGCTCATCGCCTCGCCGCTCCGGGCGCCTCCCGCTTTAAATTAAAAACAGCACAAGCCAGGCGGTCGTATACAGACAAAACGTATACGATGCCTTTGTCATGCACAAATGACACAACACTGATTTTTAATTTTTAAAGTTTATCTGATATGAGAAATAGATTATTATACCTGTTTTGCTGTTTGATATGCGTGTCCTGCGGGAATCGTTCCGGCAGCGACGAGGCAAACGACAGGCAGTTTACCGTTCAAGGAAATCAAATCACCGTGGCAGCGCAGTCGCCGGTGTTGAAACATATAACTATCCAGCCCGTGGAAACGGGCGATTACCGGCCGTCCTTCTCCGCTTCGGGCGTTGTGGCGGCCATCCCTTCGCAGTATGCCGAGATCGCCTCGCCTTTTGCCGGACGCATTGTGAAGTCGTTTGTTCGCCTCGGACAAAAGGTCGTTCCGGGAAGTCCGGTCGTTGAAATCAGTTCGCCGGACTTTTTTGAAACGGGCAAGACCTGTTTCCAGGCTAAACAGGAAATGGAACTGGCGCTGAAAAGCCTGAACCGCGAACGCGACCTGCTGGCCAACAGGGTTGGAGTGGTGAAAGACGTGGAAGAGGCCGAAGTGACTTACGCACTCAGACGGAAAGACTATGAACAGGCGCTGGCTGCCATGCAGGTCTACCAGATTCATCCCGACAGCATGACGCTGGGGCAGCCGCTGACCCTGTGCTCGCCGATAGCGGGCGAAGTCGTGAAGAGCGACATCGTCATCGGGCAATATATCCGGGACGATGCCGGGGCGCTGGCCATTGTCGCCGACCTGGACAGGGTCTGGGTCAAGGCATACGTCAAGGAGAAGGACATCCCGCTCTGCCACCGGATTGCCGACATACGGATCAGCCTGTCGGCGCTGCCGGATACGCTGATTACGGGAACGGTTTATTACACGGGCAACCTGCTGGACGAAGAGACGCGCTCGGTGGAGGTGATAATCGAGTGCGAAAACGCGGAGCGCCGGATGAAGCCCTTCATGTACGGATCGGTACGGTTTACCGGCGACGCGGCGCAGGCCGTGACGGTGCCCGACGCGGCCGTCCTGCAGGGTGAAGACAGCCGCTGCGTCATCGTGAGCGAAGGTGAAAATACGTTCCGCAAGGTGGATGTGACGGTGGCGCCGGGCGTCGAGGGGAACCGGACGGTCATCCTTTCCGGCCTGCAGGCCGGCGACCGGGTGGTGACGGAAGGGGCTTTTTACTTTATTGAAGCACGATAGGCCATGTTGAAGAAAATCATTTATACGGCGATACACCGGCGGGGGCTGATGTTCGTCCTGTTTATCTTTCTGGCTTTCACGGGATATTATTCGTGGACGAAACTGGCCATTGACGCCTATCCGGACATTGCCGACGCGACGGTGCAAATCGTTACGCAGGTGCCGGGGCTGGCCGCGGAGGAGATCGAACAGCAGATCACGATTCCGGTGGAACGCGCGGTGAGCGGTATTCCCAAGGTGAACGTGATGCGGAGCAAGAATACGTTCGGACTGTCGACGGTGATTCTGGTGTTCGACGACGGCGTGGACGATTACTGGGCGCGACAGCGCGTGCAGGAGCGGCTGGCCGATGTGGAACTGCCCTACGGCGCCGTGCCGGGACTCAATCCCCTGACATCGCCCACGGGCGAGATTTTCCGCTATATCGTCTGGAGCGACCGCTTGAGCCTGCGCGAACTGACCGACCTGCACAAATGGGTGATCATCCCGCGGCTGAGGCAGGTGACCGGCGTGGCGGACGTGAGCAATTACGGGGGGATTACGACCCAGTACCAGATTGAAGTCGACCCGCAGCGGATGGAACAGTACGGCGTCACGCTGGACGACATTACCGAAAAGGTGGAAAAGAACAATGTCAATGCCGGCGGAAGCATGGTCGGCAAAGGCGACCTGAGCTATGTCGTCAGGGGCATCGGACTGGTGCAGAACCTGGACGACCTGGGGCGCATCGTCCTCAAGACGGTCGGCGGAACGCCGGTCTATCTCCGGGACATCGGGACGCTGAAATACGGCAGCCTTGAGCGGAAAGGCGTTCTGGGATTCTCCGACGGCACGCTGGATACCGGCGACGGCGTGGAAGGGATCGTCCAGATGCTTCGCGGCGAGAATCCTTCGCGGGTGCTGGAGGAGGTGCATCTGGCCGTCGACGAACTCAACCGCGGCATCCTGCCCGAAGGCGTCCGCATCCATCCGTTCATGGATCGCACGAATCTGGTCAATACCACCCTGAACACCGTATCCCGCACCCTGCTCGAAGGCATGGCGCTGGTGATTCTGGTACTGATCCTGTTTCTGCGCAGCTGGCGGGGCGCCGTGCTGGTGGCGCTGACCGTTCCGTTTTCGCTCCTCATGGCATTCATCCTGATGCACTTTACGCACATCCCGGCCAACCTGCTCTCGCTGGGCGCCATTGACTTCGGGATCATTGTGGACGGCGCCATCGTCATGATGGAAACGATTTTGAAAAAGCGCGAAAGTCATCCGGATGAACTGCTTGCGGAGGAATCCGTGATGGATCGCGCGGTGGAAGTCGCCCGTCCGATCTTCTTCTCCACGCTCATCATCATCACGGCCTATCTGCCCCTGTTTGCCTTCGAGCATATCGAACGGAAGCTGTTCACGCCGATGGCCTATACCGTCGGCTACGCCCTGCTGGGCGCCCTGGCCGTGGCGCTGCTCCTGATTCCGGGCATGGCGTTTTACGCCTACATGAAGCCCCGCAAGGCGCGGAAAAACCGCTGGCTGGAAAAATGGACGGAGCGCTATCACCGGCAGACTTCGCGGCTGCTGGGAAAGCCCGGGCCGCTGTTTGCCGTCCTGACCGTCATCCTCCTGGCCGCCGGTGTCCTGAGCTATACGGTGGGCAAGGACTTCCTGCCGCCGCTGGACGAAGGCGCCATCTGGATACAGGTGCAGCTTCCGGCCGGCATCTCGATCGGGAAGTCCGGGGAGATGGGCGAAAAACTGCGGAAGGAGATGGCCAATTACGGGGAAGTCTCCTACGTGATGACGCAGGTAGGCCGCGACGACGAAGGGGCGGAGGCGTTCTCGCTTTCGCACGTCGAATGCGGCATCGGACTGAAACCCTACGACACGTGGCCGCGCGGCATGACCAAAGCCCGGCTGATCGGACTGATGGCGGCCAGGCTGGACTCCATGCCCGGTTATACGGTCGGATTCTCGCAGCCCATCATTGACATGGTGATGGACATGGTGGCCGGGGCGCACAGCGATCTGGCGCTGAAAGTGTACGGAGAGAACATTTCCGAAACGTGGCGCGTGGCCGACCGGATCGTCGGCGTCCTGAAGACGGTTCCCGGCGCGGCCGACGTGGCCGTTGAACAGGATCCGCCCTTTCCGCAGCTGCAAATCGTTGCCGACCGCGAGCGCATCGCCCGCTACGGCCTGAACGTGTCGGACGTGACCGGCCTGATCGAGCTGGCCATCGGCGGAGCGGCCATCTCCCGGATTTACGTGGGAAGCAAGAGTTACGACGTCGTCTGCCGTTTCAGCGACGACACGCGGAACTCGCCGGAGAAGATCGGCAATCTGCTGCTCACCTCCGCTTCCGGCGCCCGGATACCGCTTTCGCAGGTGGCGGACATCCGCATGACGACCGGCGCCAGCATGATCACGCACGAAATGATGAAACGGCACCTGACGATCCGCATCAACCTGCGCGGCATCGACCTGACCGGTTTCCTGAACCGGGCGAACGAGGCCATCCGGAAGGACGCGGAGTTTGACCGGAACGCCTTTACCCTCAAGTGGGCCGGGCAGTTCGAGAATCAGCGCCGGGCGTACAACCGCCTGGGAGCCGTCATCCCGCTGGCGCTGGGCGTGATGCTGTTGCTGCTTTTCGGCGCGACGCGGCGCTTCCGGCAGGCCGCCCTGATGATGTTCGTCGTGCCACTGGCCGTGTTTGGAGGCATGTTGGCGCTCAACGTGCGGGGCATGACGCTCAACGTATCTTCCGCCGTAGGCTTTATCGCCCTGATCGGCGTCGCGATACAGAACGGCGTGATCATGCTTTCGCACATCAACCACCTGCGCGAAAGCGGACACGGCTTGAAGGAGGCGGTGCTGGAAGGCGCCCGCCACCGGTTCCGGCCCGTACTGATGACGGCCTCCGTAGCCGTGCTCGGCCTTTTGCCGGCCTCCGTCAGCTCCGGCATCGGGTCGGACGTGCAGCGGCCGCTGGCAACCGTCATCGTCTACGGACTGCTCTTCTCCACCGTCGTCACGCTCTATGTCCTGCCTTCGCTTTACTATTTGATGGAATCCAGGGTAAAAAACAATACGAA
>JAITQL010000180.1 GCA_031288935.1 Tannerella sp. | reverse complement strand
GCGGCGACGGCGGCGGCATCCACAGCGGAGAAATGGCCGGGTATAAGCTGGTGAATGTAACCGTCACCGGAAACCGTGCGGAAAACAAGGGTGGCGGGATATGCAACTTGCAATCCTCTTCCCCTCTCGACCTCCTGAATACCATCGTGTGGGGAAACCGGAGCGACAGGGGCAATCATAATATATCCAACGAAAACAAGGCGGTTCCTTCCTTTGAAAATTGCCTGGTAGAGGGCTGCCGGAACAGCGGCAAATGGGATGCGGCTTTCGGCAAGGACAATGGAAACAACACGGATGCCGATCCGGTGTTTGCGGATGCCGGCAAGGAGGATTTTCACCTGGAGGAAGGCAGTCCGGCCATCGACGGGGGAGACAGCGTCCTGTACATGGCAAGTTATAGCGGGATGTTCGATCCCGGCATATCCGGCCTCGACGGCCAAACCGACCTGGACGGCCACCGGCGCCGGCTGGCTGCAAACGTCGACATCGGCGCCTGCGAAGGCGACGGCAGCGACGGTGACGGTGACGGCGGCGACGACGACGGGGACGGAGAGGACGACGGCGAGACACCGGTCATTGTTCCCGATGACCGGGGCATTGTCTTCGTGAATCAGGCGAAGGCGGGTAACGGCAGTTCGTGGGAAGAAGCCTGTCCCAACCTCCACGATCCCCTGCTGGCGGCACAGACCGATCCGAATATCCGGCAAATCTGGGTGGCGCTCGGAACATACACGCCCCGCCGTCCGGCCACCGGCATGAGTGTCATCGACTCCCTCAATCGCGAAAATGCCTTTGTGCTGGTAAAAGACGTAGCTGTCTACGGCAGTTTTCCGGCCGACGCCAACAGCAGTGAACACACCGGCATCGACGACCGCCACCTGACGCCCCATACCGTGGGCGGAGGGTCTCCGCTGACCGTTCTGAGCGGCGACCTGAAAGGCGACGACCTGCCGGGCGATCTTGCTGCCGGCAGAGACGACAATGCGTATCACGTGGTGATTGCTGCCGGCGAAACGGGCGGCGCGCTGCTTGACGGCTTTGCCGTTACCGGCGGAAATGCCGACGGAAACACCTCCGTTACCGTCAACGGACAGGAAGTAGACCGTCATTCCGGCGGCGGTATTTACCACGATCGCGGAGGCAGGGATACCCTGCGCCTGCTGCATTTAACCGTCACGGAAAACAGCGCCGGCAATGGCGGCGGGATCTTCACCCGCCAGTCCTGTTCCATGATCTCCCACGTCTCCTTCCACGGCAACAGCGCCGGCAACGGCGGCGGGATGTATAACGGAACCGGTGCGAAACCGGTGCTGCGGCACGTCGCCGTCAAGGGAAACGAAGCCGGCAGCGGCGGCGGAATCTTTAGCGGCGAACAGGCGAAACCGGTGCTGGTGCACGTGACCGTCAACGGAAACATGGCTATCAACGGCGGCGGGATGTACAATGCCGGAACGGATGCAAAGCCCGTGCTGACGAATGTAACCCTCGGCGGCAATGCGGCCGAGTCCGGCGGCGGGATATACAATGCGGATGGCGCCGCTCCCGACCTCTGCAATACGATCGTATGGGGCAACGGCAACAGCGAAAACATATACAGCGACGACCAGTGCCGTCCCCTGTATGAATACTGCCTGATAGAAGGCTGCGGCGGCAGCGGCAATTCCAATATCGACACGGATCCGCTCTTTGCAGCGCCGGTGGCCTGTGAAGGACAGCCCGTGACCGAAGGCGACTACCGCTTGCTGGAAGGCAGCCCGGCCATCAACAGGGGGAATATCGAAGCATTCATCCGGGTTTACAACGAAGGACACGAATCCGACATCGCAGACCTGGAGGGACAAACCGACCTGGACGGCAATCCCTGTCTGACGGGAGCCGGCCTGGATATGGGCGCCTTTGAATACGCTTCCGGCGACGAACCGGAAGACCCGGAGGAACCGGAAGAGCCGGAGGAGGTGTGGATCGTGACCCTGCCGGACATCGCGGGCGGGGCCGTGCCGGGTATCCGTTCATTTTCCGTAGTCACGCCGGAGGAGGAGTACCAGATTCTGTCGGATACGAAATTCCAGGTGCCGGATCAGGGTAATTTTGCCTTTACCCTTGCCTACGAATACGGGCCGGTGCCCACCGTCGTAACGGCCAATCAGGTGACTGTCCATCCCGGGAACGGGGTATACACCCTTTCAGCCATTACCGCCGACCAGCATGTCACCGTCACCGCCTCGCCGGAAGTAACACCTCCGGGACACAAACGCGAGGTCGTCCTTCCGCGGGTAGACGGCCTGACGACCGATCCGCCGGCAGGAGTACATTATGTGGAAAGCGGGAAAGATTTTGTTTTCAAAATAATCCCCGTGAGTATGGCGCCGGGTTTTGAACCCCGTGTGACGACCGACCGCACAACCCTGCCGGAAGACGGGGAGGATGTGGAAATGATACGGAATGAGGATGGAACGTACACGGTACGCATACTGCGCGTGCAGGAACCGGTCACTGTCAGCATCCAGCTGGTTGCAAGCAACGAGCCGCCTCTGAACTCGACCGGAAGACAGGTGTGGAGCAATGGCGCCCGGTTGTATATCTGCTCTTCTCAAGCCGGCAGCGCGAAAATATTTACCCTGGTGGGACAGTTTGTAAAGACGGTAGACTGTGTGGCCGGCGAAACGGGCAGCGTCGCATTGCCGTCAGGCATGTACATGGTGCTTCTGGAAGGGAAAACGTATAAGGTAGTAATTCATTAAAAGGATTGTTATCAAGTTTGTTTCTGAGTTTGTTATTAATTATGTTGTTATTAATTACATTGTTGTGAATTGATTAGTGTTATTCAATGACCCCTTTGTTAACCGTGCGAAATCCTTTGCGAACTTTGCGTTCAATTCCCCCTGAACGCGGGTGAGCAAGGGATTCGCTGTATAAGGCCGTTCAAAAGTGCAGGGGCGGGGGGAAAAAAGAAAAGGAAAAAGATACGGCATCGTATGTCGGTATCTCTTTCCTTATAGATCAAATAAAGAATCTTCCCTATTCAACTGCACTGGCCAATCCGGCTCCAACCTTAAACCTGACAACTTTACGCGCAGGAATGTCGATTACCTGTTTTGTTTGCGGATTCACGCCTTTTCGAGCCGCTTTCGTAGCAACGGAGAAGGTTCCAAAACCCAGGATGGAAACTTTACCGCCCTGTCCCAATTCTTCCGAAACCGCTTCGAGAACAGCTTCCACCGCTTTTTTCGCGTCTGTCTTGGTTAATACTGCCTTTGCAGCAACTGCACTTACCAAATCTGTCTTGTTCATAACATTATAAATATGTGTGAGTAAATAATCATTCCCCCCAACGTCTCTAATTGTCGAAGGGATGCGGCAAATATATGGTTTAATGTTTAAACAAGCTCTAAAAATGAGGCCTTTTTTTCCGTATAGCCGATATTTTTTTTCAAAACCCGATTTTATGCCCTATTTTTGCGGCAAAAAAGACATGGAGTTTCAAAATCGTTCGAGGTTTTTCAATTTGCCTGCAGCGACCAAGCATTTGATCATAATCAATTTCCTGTGCTGGGCGGCGAGCCTTGTTCTTCCCAAATTCAATATTGATTTGGTGCAATGGTTCGGACTGCATTTTCCCGGAGCTGTCGACTTTTATCCCTTTCAGTTCGTTACGTACATGTTCATGCACGATACACATTCCCTGGCGCATATATTCTTTAATATGTTTGCCGTGTTCATGTTTGGCGCAGCGCTTGAAAACATATGGGGTGCGAAGCGGTTCCTGGCGTTCTACCTGATTTCGGGCATCGGAGCGGCCGTTGTGCAGGAAGCGGTGTGGCTGTACCTGATTCACGCAACGGCGGACGTGTATCAGGTCGGTATCGTCGAGATTTTGCGTGATCCGTCGGTGAATCACCTGATCACCGTTGGCGCTTCGGGCGCGGTTTTCGGCATCCTGCTCGGCTTCGGGATGTTCTTTCCCAACACGCCGCTGTATCTCTTTTTTATTCCAATCCCGATCAAGGCCAAGTACTTTGTGGTGCTTTACGGCGTGGCCGAACTGTTGCTGGGCGTGGCCAGCTTCAGCGGCGACCGGATCGCGCACTTTGCCCATCTGGGAGGCATGCTGTTCGGGTTTATTGTGATTAAGTACTGGCAAAAGAAAGATCGAAATAATGGAAGATATACTTACTAAGCTCAAGCAGCTCTTTTCGCGCGGAAACCTTCTTACCCGCCTTATATTTATCAATGTCTGCGTCTTCGTTGCGATACGTCTGGTCATTCTCGTGCTGACGCTCTTCCGGGCGAGTGACGTTCACTTCCTTGAATACGTGCAGATGCCTTCCTCGCCGATGCTGTTGCTGTACCGGCCGTGGACGCTGTTTACCTACATGTTCCTGCACGTCGACTGGATGCATATCCTGTTCAACATGCTTTGGCTGTACTGGTTTGGCCGCATATTCCTCCTTTTTTTCAACGAACGGCAGCTGGGCGGGCTGTATGTGACGGGAGGCGTGGCCGGGGCGGTGCTGTTCATGGCGGCATACAACGTGTTTCCCTATTTCCGGGAGGTGGCGGGGCACAGTATGCTGATGGGTGCATCGGCTTCGGTGATGGCGATTGTCTTCGCCGTCTCGTTCTACCGGAAAAACTTCGAGATCAGCCTCCTGCTGCTCGGAAGAGTCAAACTGATTTACCTCGCCCTGTTCACGCTGGTCGCCGACCTGCTGTCGATCACCTCCTCCAATGCCGGAGGGCACATTGCACATCTGGGCGGCGCCGCCTTCGGCATCCTCTTTGCCTCGCAGCTGAAGAAGGGCACCGATTTGACCGTCTTCATCAACCGCTGGATTGACCGGGCGGCGAATCGCCTGAAAAGACGGAAACGGTCGCACCTGAAGGTAACTTACCGGCGTCCGGAATCGGACATGGACTACAATGCCCGCAAGCGAGGGGAGATGGATGCGCTGGACGCCATTCTGGAGAAATTGAAGCGGTCGGGCTACGACAGTCTGTCGGCCGACGAGAAGAGAAGACTTTTTGATGCAAGCAAGAAATAAGCCATGAAACCGAAGAACATTGCCCATCTGCTGATGGGTGCGGCAAACATAGCGATCATGTTCCTGCTGGTCACGGCAGCCTTCTCGGACGCCATCTCGCCCGAAGTAAGCGTGCTTTTCGCCTGGCTGGGGCTTTTGTTCCCCTTCTTTCTGGTCTTGAACGCGCTGTTTTTGATATACTGGCTGCTCGTGCGGAAGTGGATGTTCCTCTTCATCGTCTGCTGCTCGCTGCTGATCTGCTGGAAGCCGGTTTCCTGCTATGCGCCCTTTCACCCCTTCCGCCGGGAAGCGCCCTCTTCCACGGGCGTGATCAAGCTGCTTACGTATAATGTAATGGCGTTTAACTACCAGCCACACAGGAAAGAGAAGCCGAATCGGATCCTGCAATACATCATCGACTCGAAGGCGGACATTGTCTGCCTGCAGGAGTACATGGAGGCCAAGTCGGAGCAGTCCCTCACCCGCAAACAGATTGTGAAGGCGCTCGGCATGTATCCGTATCACTTCTACTTGCCGCTGATCAACTATCACACGTATACGGTGGGAGTGGCAGTCTACTCGAAGTACCCGATCACGAAGTCGTGGAAGGTGTGCTATGACAGCTCCTTCAACGGCTCGACCGTTCACGAACTCGACGTACACGGCAAGAAACTGACCGTCGTGAACAACCACCTGGAGTCGTTCAAGTTGACGATGGAAGACCGGTCGAGATACGAGGATTTCATCAAGAACATCAACCCGGACACGTTCGACGACCTGCGGGGAACCGTGCAGCACAAGCTGGGTGCCGCTTACCTCATCCGCGCAGAGCAGGCGGATATCATTGCCGAGGAGATACGCCACCTGAAAGCGGACTATCTGGTTGTGTGCGGAGACTTCAACGACACGCCCGTGTCCTATGCGCACCGTACCGTACAGGGGGAGCTGGCAGACGCCTTTGTGGAGTCCGGCAACGGTCTGGGTACGACGTACAATCAGAACTTCTTCTGGTTCCGAATCGACCACATCCTGCACTCCCCCAACATGACCTCCTACCGGACGACGGTAGACAAATTGCGCCTGTCGGATCACTATCCGGTGTGGTGCTACCTCGAAATGAATTAGCAAAGGAGCGGACGGGCTTCAGCGCCGCCGCATCAGGTCTTCGATCAGCAGTTCATACAACTCCCCTTCCCACTTTCCCGGAGCCGGAATCAGGTAATGATTGTGCCACAGGAGCGTCAGGTCGCCATGATGATGTTCCGTCCGGTCGATCAGCTTCAGACAGTACGCGGCGGCATCGTCGAAGGAGAGGTGCATGTAGCGCTCGTGTACCAGCGTGTAGTCCATGACCGTCAGCGGGTGAAGGGTCAGGGAGGAGACTTCCCGGCTGGCAGGACTGATCCAGCGTACCGGCCGGCAAGTCCCCAGGCGGAAACCCGCGACGTCGGCGTAGCCCATCGTGTAATCGTCCGTAATGCCACAGGCGGATAACTCGCCGAAGTCTTCCGGTTCCCGGCAGGACAGGAAATGATGTCGACTGCAACGGATGTCAACGCCAACCGCCTCCTCCAGTCGCTGCTTCTCTTCGCGGATGCTCTTCGGATGCAGGCCGGCGTGATAGCTGACATGCAGGCCGAACGTGATGCCCTGCTCCCTGCAAAAGGCAAAGAGCGCCTGCGTGTCCTTTGCGTGCAGGCCGTATACCGGTTTATCCTGCGGCGTGCCTCCCGTTGATTTGAAAAAGTAGATGGCCTCCGTGTTGAAGGAGTGCACCTCCTCTTCCAGATCGCGGTTCTGTGCGGCAATCCACGGGAAGGTAAAGGCAGGGTCGAGGGAGCGGTCAAACAGGAACGTGCGCAGCGCTCGCAGCCGGTTGCCGGGAGACAGCAGTCCCCGGAGTACGCCTTTGGGATGACGGTACAGAAAAGGCACGTCAACGTCCACCGTCAAGTTAACCCGGTGAAGCGTCCGCTCCGGCTCCGGTAACTCTACACCCATCCGGCGCAGCCACGTCCTCAAGAGGCGGCCGTATTCATCCACGATTGGACGGTCTATAAAATTCGCCCGGAAAGGCAATGATTCCCTGCCGGGGAAGCGACCGTGCGCGTCCCGGACGTCTTTCCTGACATACTCCTCGTACCTCGACAACAGGAAAAAGGCGGAGGCAATCAGATCTGCGCTCACCAGCAGCCGGTCGTCTCGCCGGACAATCTCCGGCGTTCCGTAGAGTAACGGGACGTCTTGCATTTCCTGCAAGGGCAGGACGGGAAGGGAGGAGGGCTGGCCGTAGCGCCCTTCGTCAAAAAATCCGGACGGAAGAATCACAACCCTGCAATTCGCCCACTTCGTCTCGTCGGACGTGTAGGCGACCAAGGAAGCGGCCACCCGGCAGGCGAGACTGTCTCCAAGCAGGAAACGGATGATATAGTCAACCACGTGTTTGATTCTTTGGGCGAAGGGTTCGGTAGATTCGGCGCAGGACGTCCGTGACGAACTGACGGTAGCTGAATCCGTGCAGCAGGGCAGCGCGGTTCATACGGATGTCGCGGGCGATGAAGTCGTAGGCTCCGGCCAGATCCATCAGCTTGAACGGGACGCCGTCGCACAGGTGTACGGTCAGGATGCCTTCCGCTGTAAGGGCTTCTTCCAGTCTGTCCAGCGAGTTGTAGTAACCGCATTTCCGGGTGTAGAAAAGCTTCTCGGCAACGGTTGCCCTGCCTGCTTCGTCGATCATGCGGATACGGTGACGGCGATGCTTCCGGTAGGGTACGGTCACACTTTCCTCACAGTAATGTACGAACGTGAAGCTGCGAACTAACGACACGTCGATGAACAGCATCTTCGCCCGGTTGCGGTGCAGCCATCCGAAGACGGAGTCCGTCCCGAAGGTACTTGCATAATTCATCCATTGCAGCGCGCCGGCATCCCGTCCCCACACCATGAAGGAATGAAACGGGTCGTGCGTGCGTACAAACTCCGGGTCTTTCCATGCCGCAACGGAAAGAGCGCCCGTAGTAGGCCTTGTCCTCCGGTAATCGAACGTATCTCCGGAAACGAGACGGTCATTGAACGCATGGAACAGCAATGCGCCGTCGGGGAGCTGCGCCTTGAATGAACCGATGAATCCGGCCATGTCGAAATATTCGTTCCTCATCTTTTCCTGCACGGCCAGCCGGAGGATGTCTCCCGTAACCAGCAGCACATCGTCCCGCTTCAGAGACAGATGCTCCGCCATGTTCAAGTATTCTTTTTCCACCTGTTTTCCCATTTCTCGCGAGCGAACTGTTGAAAGGTCATGAATCGCACCTGCTCGCCATAGATGCGGCGGACGGACGCGATGAAGTCTTCCATAAGGAAGAAGTTGTAGGTATCCATCGACTTGGGATGGCTGACGACGGCGAGATTGATCTCGCCGTACTCCGGAAAGCGGTTCAGGTGATACTTCAGTATCCCAAGCAGGAAGCCGGTTGAAAGGGCATAGTTGTCGAACGAGAGCATGCGCGCCGACATGGCCTTCCGCCATCTGGCCTGCAAGGACAGGCGGCTCCCTTCGTGCATCGTTCGTCCGCGCACTTCCGGCTGCCGGCCCGGATGCAGCGTCCTTTTTACAAAGGACGGCAGCTCGAGTAGCGACTTCGGCTTTCCCGCAACGGGTATTTCATAGATACCGCCCTTTACCGGCTTGCGAATGTTCCCGTTTCGGAAATACCAGTTGGGAAGGTCGGGCAAGTCCCTGAAGTCGACGGTCGAACAGTCGGATGCGTAGTAGTAGCCGTCGCACATCGAACTGTCGATCCATATCCTGCGCGTTTGCAGCGCACTGAAGATGACCTTGCTGTTTTCCACATTATACCCTCCCGCACGGAAAGCCAGGCAGTTGTAGTCCGGATCGACCGACCGCCCGACGCCTCTCAGGTATCTGATCCCGGAATCAATCATATTTTCAATCCGGTAAGGCAGGAAGTCCGCCAGCCTGAAATCCTTCGAGGGCGTATACTGCCTGTCCTTGTAGGTGGAGGTGAGCCAGTGCGGATGCAGGTGAAGCTGAAGGTCATGCCCCCGTCCGACAGAGATTTGCAGTTGCCTGCGCATGACGGACTCCAGTGCGGTCTCTCCCCACCGTATGAGCTGCATGGCGGAAAGCACGTCGACAAAGAAGATGGCGGGCACGTCCAGCTTTTTACATGTCTGCAACACCCGCTCGGTCGGATGAATCAGCGCGTTCTCCGGCGATATGCGCCATCCGCCCAGCGGAAGCTCATAGTCAAACGTCAGGAAGATGTTTACTTTTTGTTCTGAAGTCATAGCGGGAACGTGTCTTGCAGTTAAGTGATACGGGAACAGCCTGTTAACTTGGAGGTCTTTTTCAAGAGATTCTTGAAGCCTGCTTCGACGATGTCTTGAAGCCTGCTTCAAGGGTATCTTGAAGCGCACTTCAAGGATGCCTTGAAGCCTGCTTCAAGCTCTCGATGAAAACAGTTCTCTAATCTATAATCAAAATGTAATCCAGCGTAACGGTCTTTACCTCCTTGCGGAACCGTCCGTTACCGCCCGTAAACTGCGTGCCGATGCTCAGGATATAACTTCCCGAAGGCATGTTGAGAGGCACTACGAAGCTGATCTTTGAGGGATCGTTGATGCCGATGGACGTTGCGGGCACGGGGAAGGGATCCTGTCCCTCCTGACCGGCAAGGGTCAGACCGACGCCCGGCAGATCGCCTACGATCTTGATGTGCGCGCCCTTGATGTTGGCCATGCCTCCGCGTGTCAGCGACTCGTTGACCTTGCCCGTAGTCACGTCCGTCACCTGCGAGATGACGCTTCTGTCCGGAGCCATTCCCAGAATCCGCACGGGGATGGTTTTAAGGAACTCGCGCAGCATCTTGGCCGGAACAACCCGTGCGACGAGCTTGTGCAGCAGTCTGTCCCAGGTCGGAGCGTCGCCGATAAACGTACCCTCGACGTCGATGGATACGTACACCGGCCCGAACTGCACCATCTCGCTCCGGCCGACGGCAAGCAGCGCCTCGTCGCTGATGGCGCTGAAAGCCGCCTTCATGCTTGCCGCGTTGCCGTTAAAACCGCGAGCGATGGCGCGCGCTATCAGCGTCTCTTCATTGACGGACGCCAGGTTTACTACTCGACCGTAACGGTCATCGGTTCTATCCGTAAGCGGGTTCTCGTACAACTCGACGATCACCGCGTCGGTGGAAGTTAAATTAGACATATCAACTCTCGAATTAAATTATTAATAAACTGCGAACTATTTATTGATGTACATCGGGTACAAAACTACCTGTTCTTTTTGAAAACAAATGCTTTTTGCAGGGAAATTTATCAAAAGTACCCCGTTTGACGGTTAAAACTGCCGATTTGAAGTACAAACAGGGGTAAAGGCCTGTGCTGTTTAGCCTCCGCCGAAGCGGGTTTTGATACGAAAGTTGCATACCTGACGGCATGACGGCGGGCATTTTCAATCGTTTTTCTACCGGGCGATGCAGTCCTACGAACTGCAAAATCATATAATTATTGTATTCAGGTGTAATCATTATTTGGAAACAGGAGAATGAGATGTGAAATCGCATCCCATAGGGATGCACAGTTCGGTAGAAATTATCATGCACGCTCCTGATCCGGCATTCCGTAGGAATGCAACCTCTTATATTTCAGGTAGCATACCTAACGGCATGCCGGTTGTCGCCATCAATCGTTTTTCTACCGAGCTATGCAGTCCTACGGACTGCAAAACCATACAATTATTGCTTTCAGATTTAATTATTATTTGGAAACAGGAGAATAAGATGTGAAACCGCATCCCATAGGGATGCACAGTTCGGTAGAAATGATCATGCACGCTCCTGATCTGGCATTCCGTCGGAATGTAACCTCATTTTTTGTGAGTTGCATACCTGATGGCATGCCGGTTGTTGCCATCAATCGTTTTTCTACTGAACTATGCAGTCCTACGGACTGCAAAACCAGGTAATTATTGCTTTCAGGTTTAATTATTGTTTGGAAACAGGCGAATAAGATGTGAAACTGCATCCCATAGGGATGCACAGCTCGGTAGAAAGCATCACACACGCCCCTGATTTGGCATTCCGTAGGAATGCAACTTCATACTTTTCAGGTAGTATACCTGACAGGTAGAAACCTGCTTTTCATATCTGCACTTCGGACGTTAAAAGAGTTTTAATTCCAGTTGCGTGTATTTCTTTTCCGCATCGGTG
>JAITQL010000154.1 GCA_031288935.1 Tannerella sp. | reverse complement strand
CTATCGTATCGCTAACTGTTCTCCATGGCAACTCAAATAAAGTGTTAGCCCTTTTTGCGGATGAATGCGTGCTTTGAAAATGTTTTATTACTTTTGTCGCGATTACAAACTGAAATTATGTACAGGGAAATGAAAAATGAATTGAAAGTCGGCCTTATCGGCGTGGGACTGGACACGTACTGGGGACAGTTCGAGGGATTGCTGCCACGCCTGACGGGCTATCGGAAAGAAATCGGCGAACGGTTGGCGTTGCCGGGTGTCAAGGTGGTGGATGCCGGCATGGTAGACCAGCCGCAGAAAGCTGCCGATGCGGCGGAACTCCTGAACCGCGAAGGGGTGGAGCTGCTCTTTATCTTTATCTCCACCTATGCGCTCTCCTCGACCGTTCTGCCGGTGGCGCAACGGGTCAAGGCGCCCGTGATTCTGCTCAATATCCAGCCGGTGGCGGCGATCGACTATGACCATATCAACGGCATGGGCGACAGCGGTCGAATGACCGGCGAATGGCTGGCGCACTGCCAGGCCTGTTCAGCGCCGGAGTTTGCCTGCGTGTTCAACCGCGCCGGCATCCGCTACGACATCGTGACCGGATACATGCAGGAGGCATACGTATGGAACGAGACGGGTGCGTGGATCGACGCGGCCCGCGTTGTACGCGGCATGCGCGAAAACCGGCTGGGGATACTGGGACACTATTACGGCGGGATGCTGGACGTGTATACGGACACCGCGTTGCAGTCGGCCGTCTTCGGCACCCATATCGAACTGCTGGAGATGTGCGAGCTGAAGGCGTATCGCGATGCAGTGACCGGAGACGAACTGGAGGCGAAGCTGGAGGAGTTCCACAGCCGTTTCGACGTCGTTCCCGCGTGCGAAGCCGGTGAACTGGAACGCGCCGCACGGACGTCCGTGGCGCTGGACCGGCTGGCAGAGGCGCACCGGCTGGGCGCACTGGCCTACTACTACGAGGGCTACGAAGGCAATGCGTATGAAAACATCGTCACGTCCGTGATTGCAGGCAATACGCTGCTGACGGGCAAGCAGATTCCGGTGGCCGGCGAATGCGAGGTGAAAAACGTACAGGCGATGAAGATTCTGTCGCTCCTGGGCGCGGGAGGCTCCTTCTCCGAGTTTTACGCGATGGATTTCAATGACGACGTTGTCATGCTGGGTCACGACGGCCCGGCACACTTTGCCATTGCCGAAGGGCGTGTCAAGCTGGTGCCCCTGCCCGTATACCACGGCAAGCCGGGCAAGGGACTTTCCATCCAGATGAGCGTGCGGCAGGGCGACGTCACACTGCTCTCGGTCTGCGAAGGCAGGGACGGGCTTTTCCTCCTCGCTGCCGAAGGCCGGTCCGTACCCGGCCCCACGCTGCAAATCGGCAATACGAACAGCCGCTACCGCTTTGCCTGCGGAGCGCGGGAGTTTATGAACCGGTGGAGCAAGGCCGGCCCCTCGCACCACTGCGCCATCGGCGTGGGACACGTGGCCGGCAAACTGGAAAAGGTAGCCTTTCTGCTGAATATCCCCCTCGTGAAGGCGGGGCAATGAACGTATTCCTTTTGTGCCCGTTCAAAAGAAATGCAGGCATACCCTCCCGTGCGAAGGTATGCCTGCATTGGCTTTGATTGCAGGGCGCCGCTGTCCGCCGTGCTATCTTCCGCGGCGGACGCTGCGGGTCGGAGCGGATTTCTCCGCTTTCGGCGCGGCTTTGGGGGAGGAGGTGGATTTCTTGTCCTTCTTGTTGTCCGAAGTGTTCTTTTCCTTCTTGACGTTCGACTTTTTGGCCGCTTTCTTCGCCGCTTTCCTGTCCACCGCGGTCAGCTGCGTGGAATCGGGTTGAAACCAGAGGGCTTTCTCGAACGCGACCAGCTCGCTTTCGATCCGCTCCTGCTCCACCTTCACCGAATCCGTGTAGGCCTGCAGGGGCAGGTTGAGCAGGTTTTCGGTCTTGATGATTTCGCCCTCGAACATCCGGCGGCGGAAATAGTCATCCACCGTGAAGGTTTTGGCGTTGTTCAGGTTCGACGTCATGATGTAGCTGTTCAGCACGTAGGGGCGTATTTCCTCGTAGGGCACCCAGAACATGGGCGTTGTCTGGTCGCCGATGTCCATGCTGCGGGTAACGATCGGGCAGAGGGCGAGTATCTTCACGTCGTACACGGAGTTGTTCTGGTCGAAGTACCAGGCCTCTTTTACGTAAAAGGACTTTACTTCTCCCGAAGGGACGTCGCTTTCGTTGATGACGAAACGCGACTGCGTGTTACCGGGGGCCGTTTCATACAGGATTTCAAAGCGGTCCAGGACGTCCTTGAAGTTCGCCTTGTGCGCTTCGTCGAAGATTTCGTATCCGTCGATGTATTGATAGATCGGCAGCTTTCCGTCGCCGGCCAGCCGGAAAACGGTTGTAAAGAGATTCATCATGCCGTTGACGGGCGTGACGGGGTAGTACAGCGGAGCGTTCTTTTCGTTCAGCATGTCCAGCTGACGATAGATGATCCGCATCCAGCGAGCGTTGCCGATCTCGCGGGTGAGCTGTTGATTCAGGTTTTGCGCCCGGACGGTGAGTTCGGGCAAGCCGCTGTTATTCTCTTCCGGCTGTCTGTTGCGCTCGGCTCCGCGGCCGGCACGCGGCGTGCGGCGCTCTTCCTGCGCCTGCATGACGCCTGTCAGGAGCATGGCGCCCATGCACATCAGTATAAAATAGAATCGCTTCATCTTTTTGTCTGTTACAAATTATTCTTTTCCGTCAGTTGACAATCACTTCGATGGTCGTTGTCAGGTTTTGCGCTTTCCCTCCGGGATCGACCGCCTTGACACGTGTAATATAGAATCGCTTGCCGCGCGTCAGGTTACGGATCATCTCCTTCTGGCGCGGGGTCATGGCGCCGCTTTGCGAGATTTCCGGGAGGGCGTTGCCCATGGAGTCCATGAACGTCATCTCGAAGCCCGTTACGGTGAAGGGCACGTCGAGGATGCCGTCGTCGATGGCGGCGTTCACGCCGTTGGCTTCGAGCAAACTCTTCTTGGAGATGCTACCGCCCTTGAACTTGCGCGTCGTACCCGAGGCGTCCGTATAGAGGAGGTAGGGCGTAGCCGGCGGCAGTTGCCGGACTTTAAAGTCCCGCGCCATGGAGATCGGATTCCCGCCGGGGATGGTAGCCGTCAGCGTGATTTTCGCCGATTCGGCGTTGGCCGGCGGGCGCGCCGTCCACACGTTGGCGCTCTTCTGCGTCATTGTCCCGACGGAGATGGAGGCGCGTACGCTGCTGCTCGGCACGCCGGGAATGGCTACTTCAATATCGTTGTCGATACTTTCATACAGGACGTTCATCAGCGTGGGCGCGATGGTGGCCGTCGGTTCGGTGACGGAATACGTTTCGGAAAACGGATACACGCCCGTCGTTCCGTCGGCACGCGGCAGCTCGATGCGTCCGGAAAAGGTCTGCAGGCCAAGTGCACCGGCGCCGCCCGTGTACCAGCCCTTGTCCGTTTCGGGTAATTCCCGGTCGCCGACAAAGATTTTCGGTCGCTGGGTGGAGTCGATGGCGGCCAGCACGATCTGCGCCCGGTAAGGCGTGCCGCGCATGACGATCTGGCTTTGCGGGATGACCATTGCTTCTACCTTGTTCACACGGTAGGCGCCGATGTCGATGCTGTTCAGGAGCGAGGCCAGCACTTCGCCCTGTACGTAGCGGACGTCGCTTTGCAACTTGGTCAGGAGCGTGATCGCAGCCGCAACGGGCATGTGTTCAAACAGGGAGGTTTCCCAGTTGCGCGTAATGCCGCCCTTCTGCGCTACTTCCATATCCAGGACGGAGGCGATGATGTTCATCTTGGCCGTGTCGTCCACCAGTGTGGTCATGTGTTCGCGATAGGCAACCGCCCGTTCGTAGAGCTTTTTCCCTTCGCCGGTGATGGGCGCCAGCATCACTCTCGACGCCGCTTCAAGGTCGTCTTTGCGCTGGATGTCGTCGAGGGAGCCGTTCATGCCGTCGGCCTCCTGTACGATGCGTATCTTGAGTTCCTGGAGGTAGTCGTACAGTCCGTCCGACTGCGATTTCACGTCCTCGCCCTTGAGGTACCAGTCCTTTACTTTCGCTTCATTCATCTGGTAGTAGTCATGCAACTCCTGCATGAGAAGCTCATTGTGACGGGCGGTGTCCGAGGTTGTTTTCTTCAGGCTCCGGTCTACCAATTCAAAACCATCCAGCACCTCCACGGAGACGTTCAATGCCATCATCGCGATAAAGACCAGATACATGAGGTTAATCATCTTCTGGCGCGGAGAGTTGGGATTGTTTGATATTGCCATAGTTTTTTAATTCAATGATTCAAAAATTCAATGCTTCGGTATGATCCCCTTCTTTACCTCACCGGGCCGGGATAAGGCGACTGTTGCGGCGGATAGGTACTGCCCGGATAGGGCGGCTGCTGGGGCGGATAACCGCCGCCGCCGTAGGGCATGTTGACGGTCATGGCCTGCAACATGCGGCTGTACACCTGGTTCAGCTGGGTGAGCAGTTGCGCCATGCGTTCGTTTTCGTTGCGGAAGGCGGCGCTGTCGATCATCGAACTGTCGTACATGTCGCGGATGCGGTTCAGGCCGGCATTGATGTGATGGACTGTATCCATTTGCGTGCGAAGGCCGTTCAGCTGCATTTCGTAGAACTGGTTCAGGCCGGAAAGGTGCCGGTTCAGCTGTTCCATCTGCTGGACGTAACCCTGCGTCTGCTGTTCGGGGTTTTCTTCCGACGTAATGCCCGAAATGGCTTTGCAGGAGTTCACCAGCGTGTCGGAGACGTCGCTCAGGGAATGGGTCACTTCGTTGAAGCGTTCAAGATTCCTGGAGACACTGGTGATTTGTTCTACATACGCTTTCGTCACATCCGACAGGTCGGCCATACCGGCGATTTGTTCTGCGGCATCGCTCAGTTTGCGGATACTGTTTGCGAGGTTTTCGCGGTCTTCTTCGGAGACGTTCAGTCCCATCGCCGCCAGTCCGATTTCGGCGCTTTGCTGCGGCGTGGGAGCCGGTGCGCCACCGCCTGCGTAGACAGGAGGAACTCCCGCACCGCCGCCGCCATAGATATATCCTCCCGCGCCGGGAACGCCACCTGCCACCGGACTGCCTTCAAAGTTTCCCGTCACCGCTACGCCGCCGCTCACGAAGCCGCCACCGCCGCCGACAATGACCGTACCGCCGCCACCGGAGCCGCCGCCTTCGTGCCGTTCAAACTCGGGCCGGTCTAACGGATTTTTCGACTTCAATACCGGAAATACCTCTTCCCAGGTGTAATCGCTGCCCGGCTTTTCAAAAGCAGAGATAAAAAACACGATGGCTTCGGTAACCAACGAGATACACAATATTTCATTGGCGTAGGGCAAATGCACGATCTTGAACATTGCGCCGATCACCACGATAGATGCGCCCCAGCTATAGCAGAAGTTCAGCACCCGCTTCCCTCTTTCGCTCGACAGGAACATTTCTACCCTGTTCTTATATCTTCTATACTTTCCCATGTCTGTATTGTTTTGAATCTGTCGTTATTTATTTCTTTTTGATTTTTCCTTTCCCGCTTGAAAAGCCTGTTTGCGTACGCACACAGCGGAATCCGATGTACGAGCGGGTTTCGTTTTGATATTCAAACGTGCGCATGTCCGAACGGATGAATTGCGCCACGTCTTTCCACGAGCCGCCCCGCACGACTTTCTTTTTCATGGCGTAGGGATCTTCCCTGGCCGCGTTGTAATGCAGGTCGGGATTCATGTCGTTCACCTGGCTCTGCCCGGATTCGGTATACACCGAGGATGTCCACTCCGACACGTTCCCCGCCATGTCATACAGTCCGAACTCGTTCGGAGGGAAAGAGGCCACGCGCGCCGTAATCAGATGCCCGTCTTCCGTATAATTCCCGTCGCCGGGCTTGAAGTTGGCCATGAAGCAGTCTTTGTCATCCAGCAGGGTATCGTCCGACCAGGGATACTTGTTTTCGCTTTTGCCGGCGCGCGCCGCATATTCCCATTCGCCTTCGGTGGGCAGGCGGTACGGTTCGACGCGCTGTCCGGCGGGCAGCGTTTTCCTGTAGTATTCCGTTCGCCAGACGCAAAAGGCGGTGGCCTGTTCAAACGAAATGCCCACCACGGGGTAGTCGTCGTATCCGGGATGCGTGAAATACATTTTCAGGTAAGGCTCGTTGTAGGCATTCTTGAAGTCATTGACCCAGGACGTTTCGTCCGGATAGATATTCATGATGCGCGTATGCTGGAAGTCGAACGGCGAACCCAGCGGCCGGGTAACGGTCTGGTTCACTACGCGCCCTTCCGTGTCGACGAAGGCCGTATCCTTCGAGATCATCACCACCTCGGCCGGGTCGACCTGTATGTCCGTATTCCGCACCCGTCCGTCCGGATCGAGGCTGTTGCGGCGCAAGGCAGCCGACGTATAGTCATACCACTCGTACTTGTAGTTCATTTGTTTTTTGTCCAGCCCCCTTTCACCTGTGACGGGATGGGTGTAGTAGACGCTCTCGATGGCGCGCTGCTCGTCCTCGTTCGCCCGTTTCCAGGGGATGGGACGGCTCCAGTCGAGGTGCGGCGTGACCGGATCGCCATACTTGTCCTCGGTAATCATAAACAGGTCGTTCCCGCCGTACGCCGGGTCGGCCAGCCGCGTACGGATGATGGAGTCGCGCACCCAGTAAACAAACTGCCGGTATTTGGCATTGGTGATTTCCGTCTCGTCCATCCAGAACGCCTCGAAGGAAACGCCTTTCGTATCGGGACTGAATCCCCAGAGGCTGTCCCTGTCCGCAGGCCCCATCTCGAAGGAGCCGCGTTTAATCAACACCATCCCGTAAGGAGCAGGCTCGTTGTAGGAGGCCATTTTCACTCCCACCAGCTCGCCGCCGTCGCCGGAGAACATCTTCCCGCATGACGCCAGCAAAGAGGCTGCTACAAGGACTAAAGCTATTTTTTCCATGATTGGCACATTCAATATTATTTCCTCTTTATTTATAAGATTCGTACACTCTTGTGTCTGTTTCTGTTTCCTTTCGGCTTCTCCAGATTCAACCGGTAAGTTGCCATCAACTCGTGACTGCCGGCGCTGGCCCGGATCAGCGCCGAGACAGGGAATTCATACGCATACCCCACCCGGAAGCCCTTGATTGTCATTCCAAAGTAGAGAATGGCCGCGCTCATTTTCCCGTTGTCGCTCATGCGACCGCCCACGCCGCCGTTATACATCTTGTTATATACAGCCCGAAGCGTCACGTCGGTTGAAACCATCTGCAGATTGGATTGTACAAACACCGAAGGTTGCAATTCTATCAACGGATTCGTCATCTGAATATTGTATCCGGCCATGAAATTATATCCGCGACTGACGGTTCTCTCCAGGTTTTCGTCCAGTTCCAGCTTCGGCTCCAGCAAGTGTGTGGAGGCCATGCCGATGTAGTATTTGTCCGTGGAATAAAACAGTCCGGCCGACAAGTCCAGCCCCATCGCGTCGGCACGGGCAGCAATCATCGCCTCGTCCGATTCCGGCGGCTCATGCTCTTCGTCGTCGGGAATATCAATCCCTTCGCCGTCGAAAGCCATGCTGACCAGTCCGGCCTGCAGCCCGATACTCAGGATGCCCTTGCCGATTTTCTTCCTGAAGGCATACTGGGCGGAAGCATACAGGTTCTGATCCAGTCCCAGGGTTTCGTTGTAAACCACCACGCCGAGGCCATGCTCCGACTTGCCGTATTTCCAGGGCATATCGGCCGTCACCACCATGCTCTTCGGCGCGCCGGACAGGCCAAGCCACTGCAGGTTGTACATGGCCGACACATTCAGTCCCCCGGCCGTTCCCGCACAGGCAGGGTTATAATACCCTCTTGCCGAGAAATACTGGTTGAACTGCGCGTCCGACTGCGACCAGCAAGTCCGGACGGCACAAAAACTGCTCATCGCGACGACTAACCAAATACGTTTTCTGTCCATGGGTGAGGAACACATCCTATGTATAACTGCAAAATCCCTGACAAATTGTGTATCCGTGAAAAAAATCATCCCGGTGAAAGCGATACATTTCTATCCGCGAATGGCACGAATTAAACGAATAAAGAAACGCAAGATTCAAGACGACGGCGTATTAAGGTGCGGCGGTTCTCGTAGAGAGCGAACATAGCCGGGCAATAACACCCTGTTCGGAAGATTTCAAAAAGCCGGAAGTAGCAAAATGATAGCATTTGCCCCATAATTATGTACAAATAGCACATAATTATGGCAAACGAGAATATAATTATGATCAAAAAGACCCTAATTATGGCTCGCGAGGGCAAAAACAGGGCAAAAAAGGCCATATTTATGGCCGAAAATAGCAAAATGATAGCATTTTCCCCATACCGATGTACTATTTG
>JAITQL010000143.1 GCA_031288935.1 Tannerella sp. | reverse complement strand
TGTTTGTTCACATTATTTATCCTATTCGTTTACGGGTTTTCTTTATGTTTTACGTTATATGAAATATAATAATTAATGAAACAGACAGATCGGACATGAAAACAAATTCCATCTCCCGCAGGGATTTCCTCAACCGGACGACAGCCGGTGCGGCCGCGCTTGCGCTCACGCCGCTGAACAGTCTATTGGCGCATCCTGCCGCCAACGCCTGGCCGAAAAATGCCGGAAAGTATGCTATATATATGATTGGTCACGGGCATATCGACCCCGTGTGGTTGTGGCCCTGGACGGAGGGCGTCGCCGTAGTGCACAGCACCTTCCGTTCGGCGCTTGACCGGATGAAGGAAACGCCCGACGTGGTATTTACTGCCAGCTCGGCGCAGTTTTACCAGTGGGTAGCGGATAATGACCCGTCCATGCTGGCCGAAATCCGGCAACGCATCAGCGAAGGCCGCTGGAATGTGGTCGGCGGCTGGTGGGTAGAACCGGATATGAACATCCCTTCCGGCGAAGCGATGGTGCGCCAGGGTTTGTACGGACAACTCACGCTGCAAAAGCTCGTGGGCAAACGCGCTACGGTAGCCTTTAATCCCGATTCGTTCGGACATCCGGGCACGCTGCCGCAAATCATCCGTCTGCAAGGCATGGAAAACTATGTCTTCATGCGGCCGGCTCCGCACGAAAAGACCCTCCCCGCCGATTTGTTCTGGTGGGAAGCACCGGACGGCACGAAAGTATTGACCTATCGCATCCAGTTCAGTTATAACAGGGGTGAAGATATGAAACCGCGCGTCGAAGAGATACTGGACATGGCCAAAGACCAGCCGATGACGGACTTTATGGGCTATTTCGGCATAGGCGACCACGGCGGCGGCCCGACCAAAGTGACCATCGCGTCCATCGAGCGGCTGAAAACGGAGAAAGGCGCGCCAAAGGTCTTTTACAGTACGGTGGATCGTTATTTTGCCGACATCCGCGCCAAGCAACCGACCCTTCCTACGGTGAAGGACGACCTTCAGCACCACGCCGTAGGCTGCTATTCGGCCGAAAGCGAAATCAAGAGAAACAACCGCCGTTCCGAAGCCGCCTTAGTGACGGCCGAGAAGATAACGGCTGCGGGTTCGCTCATCTGGAATGCGCATTATCCGAAGGAAGACTTTACGAAAGCATGGAAGCAGGTGCTTTTCCTGCAATTCCATGACAGTCTGGCCGGCAGTTCGCTGGCGGAACATTCGCAGGATGCCCGCGAAGGACATAACTATGCCCTCAACATTGCCCATACGGCTACCGCCCTGGCCGTACAAAAACTGGAATGGCAGATTCCGGCGGAAGATCCTGCCTCGCACTATCTCGTCGCCTTCAATCCCCATGCGTGGGAAGTGAAAGGCGTCTTTGAATATACGCAATACCAGTCCATCGCCGGAAAAGCGCCCTCCCTGTTCCATACCTCGATACCTCCCCTGGGTTATCGCCAGATACGCAACGGGCAAGGCGACAGCGCGCCCACATCAGGCGTAAGCGCCGAAGGCAACCGTCTGGAGAACGAATTTTACCGCATCACTTTCTCGCCCAACGGCGAGATTGGCCTCTTCGACAAGGAAGCGGGCAAGGAGGTGTTCAAAGGCGGGGCGACCGGTTGCAAAGGCGTGGTGATTGACGATCCAAGCGACACGTGGAGCCACGAAGTACGCGATTTCACCAAAAACACTTCCGGCGAGTACAAATATACGACTGAAGGCGAAATAGGCGCGTTTGCCAATGCGAAGCTGTCCGTGTTGGAAAACGGCCCGTTGCGGGCAGTCATTCGCGTGCGCAACAGCTACGGAAATTCCGACCTGACGATAGACTGGCTGCTGACAGCCGGTTCGCGGAAGATCGAAGCCCGCGTATCGCTCAACTGGCATGAACACCTGAAGATGCTCAAGTTCTCGTTCCCCGTGGATGTGGAATCGCCGTCAGCGACGTACGAAACGCCTTACGGATTCATCGTCCGGGAGGCGAATGGCGAAGAAGACCCCGGCCAACGCTGGATCGACGTGACCGGTCAACGGGGCGCCGATACCTGCGGACTGACGGTATTCAACGACGCCAAGTACGGATACAGCATTCAGGACAGCGACATGCGTATCACGGTGAGCCGCTCGGCGCCCTATGCGCACCACGGTCCCCGTACCTTGTCTAATGCCGTTGGCACAGGCGAAGTGGTCTGGCAGGATCAGGGCATTCAGACTTTCCGCCTCTTGCTGACGCCGCACAAAGGCAGTTGGAAAGACATCAATGCTCCACGCATCGCGGAAGAGTTTATTGCGCCTCCGGTGGTCATTTACCAGGGGATTCACGGCGGGACAATGCCGAAATCAAACTCGTACTTGTCGATCGACGTTCCGAACGTGATCGTCTCTTCCATCAAGAAGGCCGAAACGAATGACGACCTCATCCTCCGACTGGTGGAAACGCATGGCCTTGCGGCCTCGCCGACGTTGCACTTCCCCTCGGCCAACTTCTCCTGGCGCGGTCAACTCAAAGCGTGCGAAATTAAAACGCTTCGCTTGAACCCGCAGACAGGATATATCAAGGAAGTAAATCTTCTGGAGGAATAAAAAACAAAACGAAAATCTGCTGATGGCCGGTTAGCCGGCTGATGATGCTACTTCACATTCTTGACAAGGGGTTTCAACCCCTTGTTTTGAATGAGGTAATGAGGGTTGATTCATTGCAGGCATTGCCCACTGTCGTCCACTTAAGGGCAACGCCCTTTAAGCAATAATATGTTCTAATTTAACAGCTCATTCCCTAACCGGGCGGCTTCCGTCCGGTTATTTTCCCGCAGATGCTTTTGCAGGCCATCACACAAATTCCGGATGGTCGTTATATACAACTTGTCTGCGGCATG
>JAITQL010000023.1 GCA_031288935.1 Tannerella sp. | reverse complement strand
TGGAAAATGGAGAATGACGGACGGACGGTTCGGGGCAACGCGCTTTATGCAACGGCAGAGGGCGCTCCCTGAACAACAGCGCTCGAATTTTTGAATCTTTGAATTTTGAATCTTTGAATCTGTTTACCGGTAATTTTCCGCGTATTCGATGGCGGCTTCGATGTTGATGGCGCTTTCCCAGGGGCGGCAGAGGGTGCCCGACGGCACGCCGTCTTCGTAATATTCCACCCAGGCGCCCGTGTCGTCTATCACGTCCAGCATCCGGGCGTAGATGCTGTCCTTGAGCGGGTGGTTCATCCTGACGAGCGAAAAAAGAAACAGGCCGTAGTCGTAGCCCACGGTTCGGCGGCCGTCGGGACGGGAGGGCAGTTTGCCGGTGGCGGTGTAGGAGGCGATGAGGTCTTGCACCAATTGGTTGACCTGCGAATCGGGCAGGACGTCGCTTTCGATGTACCGGGGGGTCAGGCTGACGGACTGGACGTAATACGTCTCGTCGTGCAGGTCGGGCAGCGTTTCGTGCGGGAAGCAGGCCGCGCACAAGTAGCGGTTGTTGGCCGTCCGCTGCGTCCATTTCACGTGGATGCACGCTTCGCAGACGCCGTGGCGGAAGGGGGGGAACGCCAGTCCCTGTTTCCGTTCGGGATTGTTCGTCCGCAATTTTCCGTCCTTCAGGAAACGGTCGGGGTACCGGAGCCGGACTTCGTGCAGGATTTCTCCGGCCCGGGCTGCTTGCTGCGCCGTCCAGAGGCGCTGGCTTTCCGCCCATTCGAGCAGCCGTTTCCCGCCGGTGAGGAAGAGGAGGGTGGCCTCGGCCGATCCGTCGAACAGTACCGTGCGGGGCAGTATGCCGCCGGCCACGTACGTCTCGTCGCCGTTGAAGGGCAGCATCTGGCGGTGCAGGTTTCTGACCTGGCAGTCCCATGCCCATTCGAGCATCGGGAAGATCATCCGGATGAAGTCGCTGTCGCCGGTTTTTTTCAGGTAGTCAAACGCCTGGATGATGAAGTATCCGGTGATTTCCACTTCGTCGTTTTCGTGGATGTGAAACGCATCCAGGCCGATGCCCTGTGCATTGTGTATCTTTCCTTTCCGGCTCCAGACGTCCCAGTAGAAGCGGAGAATGGTTTTGGCTTCCCGCGTATGGCCTAACTTCAGCAGTCCCCGCGAAACGCCGTACTGGTCTCTCACGTATCCCAGGTGATAGTTGTATCCGGCCAGGACGCTGCCTTCGGTTCCCTGCTGCGCCTTGATCATCACGGCCACGTCGTCGACGGTCTGCAGGAGCAGCGCCCGCTGCGGAAGGTTTCCGGGGAGGGTTTTCTCAAAGTCGGTGCGGGCGCCGGTAAACGTTTGCCAGAACGCCCTCGTCTGCGCCAGCAGGGTGTTGCGGTCAGCCTCCAGCGCCTGCCGGGCATGGGTGATGCACTGCGGATAGTCGCGCCCGCTGACGATCCGCAGGTCGCTTTGGCCGGGCAGGCACACGATGTCCCATGTTCCGGGCGCAGTCCGGGCGATGCGGAGGTCGCCTTTGGCCATGAACAGGTAATGGTTGTCGGTCAGGGTAGGGTAGGTGTTGTAGGCGAAGGAGCCGGCCGGCGTGGTGATCAGCAGTGCGCACTGCAGGCCGTCCGTCCGGTAGACCGGCGTATGGTCGATGGCGGCAGCCGCTTCGGCCAGCTTCAGCCGGAAGCGCAGGGTATCGGCGTTCTCGACGGTTCGCACGAAACAGGGCAGGGCGCCGGCGACGAAATCCGTCATTGTACCGGCCTCTCCGGACAGCCGGTGCGTCCAGATGGCCGTTCCCGTTTCACGCTGCGACAGCACGCCTTCCGGATGGACGGTTGTCAACCGGAACGCCGACGGCGAACTGTATGGCGGGCCAAAGAGCTGGATGATGCTGCTCCTTTCTTCGTACACGGCCATCTCTCCGTTTCCCAGGCAGATGATTCCGCCCTTTTCTCCTGCTGCCGCGGCAAAAACGGAAATCAGCCACAAGCAAAGTAACAATCTCTTTTTCATGCTTAAAATCTTGAATTTTTGAATCGTTGAATCTTGAATTTTGAATGTTGAATGTTGAATTTTCCGGCTGTTATCCCATCCGGCTGATTCTGCGAAGGCGGTCGCCGTCGATGATTTTCACTTTCCGGCCGTCCAAAGCGATGATGTGTTCGACCACAAAGGTGGACAGCGTGCGAATGGCATTGGACGTTGTCATGTTGGAAAGGTTGGCCAGGTCTTCGCGCGAAAGGTAAATGCTGAGGGTCGCCCCGTCTTCCTCCAGGCCGTAGCAGTCCATTAGGAACAGCAGCGATTCCGCCAGCCGTCCGCGGATATGCTTCTGGGTCAGATTGACGGTACGCTCGTCGGCAATGCCCAGATCGGTCGAAAGCTGGCGGATGAAAAACATCGCCAGATTGGGATTGGCCCGGATCAGCGATTCGACCACCGACATCGGGATGATACAAACGGTGGAGGCCTCGAAGGCGGAAGCCGCCGTCAGGTATTTCTCCCGGGCGAAATAAGCCCGGTATGCAAAATACTGGATCGGTTTGATCATGCGGATGATTTGACTTCGCCCGCCGACCCCTTTCTTGAAGATTCTTACTTTCCCCTTGAGCAGGCACATCATGCTGTCCGGGTCGTCGCCTTCGAGGTAAATCAATTCATTTCGCTTGAATTGCTGGATGGACGACCTGTCCCGAAGTATTTCCCGTTCCTGCTCTGTCAAGACTCTCCAAACTTCCCATAAACTGGTCGAAATATCGACTTCTTTCTTTTTTTCTACCACGGCTTGTTATAAAGCATACTTTTTACTTTTGAGCACAAATATAGAATCTTCCCGACGAATATACAAAAAAAGGTTACGGACATTTCAAGCGCATCATTCCGGCCGGACAATCATAAGGCCGACCGTCGTCCGGACAGCGTGCACGTACTGTTGCAGGGAACGCGGTTCCGCAATCACTTTTTTGGCCGACGACGAGGCGTGTATGAAACTTGTCGCGTTCCCTTTCCGGTGGATGAAACCGAGGTGCGCAATGTCCAGTCCTTCCAGGCTGGTCACGAAACACACGATGTCTCCGTTTCTCATATTCCCGCTGCACCCGGCAACATCCGCTTCGGGAATCATGGCATATCCGTTGCGCGCCGTTATTTCCCGCTCTTTCCGGCGTATGACCTGCACCCGCTCCGGATGCGACTGCAAGGCAGGATAGCGGTCGGGATGCGCGGACATGAAGGAAACGTTTACGCGCCGGGGTTTGCCGCCTGTGGACAGGGTCATGTCCCGGACGAAGCCCTTCCGTTCGTTTTCATACAGCCAGTCGGAGAAATAGTGCAGCCGGTCGGTGTAGTCGCGAATCACGCCGTCGCGGTAACGCAGTTGCCGCAGGTGGTCGCAAAACAGTTCGAACGAGGGATTCGGCGCTTTCCTCGTACGCGCCAGGGCGATGCACGTCTCCACAAAGGTGGTGCAATCCATTTCGCGCAGATTGACGGTCAGCCGTTCCGGCTCTTTCTCCAGCGTGGAAGCCGCGTAAGGCGTCTCCATGAAAAACCTGGCCGTTTCAATGATCAGGTCGCCTGACGGAAGCGTTGCCTTCGTTTCCGTGGCCTGGAGATAGCGTTCAAACAGCGCCCGGTCTTCCGGCGTAAAATCCGGCGTAAAATCTGCCGGCTGCGGAGCCTGCCCCTTGCAGGCAACCGTGAAAAGCAGCAGTAAAAAAAACAATCCGTCTCTTTGCAACATATTCTTCCTGTTTTATTCTTTTTTTTCCAGCAGCTCCTGCAACTTGAACATTTCGTCCCGGAACTGTGCAGCTTCCAGAAAGTCCAGTCTTTTGGCGGCCTCCTGCATCTGTTGCCGGGTTTGCTCGATGGCATTCTCCAGCTGCTGCCGGTTCATGTACTGAATCACGGGGTCGGCAACGAGCATGGGTTCGGGCGCCATTGCGTACTCCTGTCTGCTTCCCGGTGACGGCGATTCCGTTTCATCCAGCATCGAGACGATGTCCTTAACGATTTGCCTGGGCGTGATGCCGTGCTTTTCGTTGTATGCCAGTTGCTTTTCCCGCCGCCGGGTGGTCTCGTCCATCGTAAGTTGCATGCTGACGGTGATTTTGTCTGCATAGAAGATGACTTTCCCGTTTACGTTGCGGGCGGCGCGTCCGGCCGTCTGCGTCAGCGAGCGGTGCGACCGCAGAAAGCCCTCCTTGTCGGCATCCAGAATCGCTACCAGCGACACTTCCGGCAAATCCAGCCCTTCGCGCAGCAAATTGACGCCGATCAGTACGTTGAAGACTCCTTTCCGCAAATCGTCCATGATCCGGACGCGCTCCAGCGTTTCCACGTCGCTGTGGATGTAGTTGCACCGGACATTCATCCGCGTCAGGTAGTTGGTCAGTTCCTCCGCCATGCGCTTGGTGAGGGTGGTCACCAGGACACGTTCATGCACGGCTGTCCGCAGGGCGATTTCTTCCATCAGGTCGTCGATCTGGTTCAGACTCGGACGCACATCAATCGCCGGGTCTAACAGTCCGGTCGGACGAATCACCTGGTCTACGACAACGCCTTCGCTTTTCATCAGTTCATATTCGGCCGGCGTGGCGCTCACGTAAATGGTCGCCTGCGTCAGCGATTCAAACTCGTCGAATGTCAGCGGGCGGTTATCCTTGGCGGCCGGCAGGCGGAAGCCATAGTCGATCAACGTCTGCTTGCGGGAATGGTCGCCGCCGTACATGGCCCGGATCTGCGGCACCGTGGCGTGACTTTCGTCAATCACCAGCAGGAAATCATCCGGGAAATAATCCAGCAGACAATAGGGGCGTTCCCCGGCCTCCCGCCCGTCAAAATAGCGGGAATAGTTTTCGATGCCCGAACAATGCCCCAGTTCCTGTATCATTTCCAGATCGAACGACACGCGCTCTTCCAGCCGTTTGGCTTCGGCCCGCTTGCCGATGCCGCGCAACTGTTCGACCTGTTCTCCCAAATCCGTCCTGATTTGCCGGATCGCGGAATAGATGCTGTCCTGCGAGGTGACAAACAGATTGGTCGGATAAATATTCAGATCCGACTGTTCGTCGTATTCCTGTCCGGTGAGAGGGTTGAAGGAGGCGATCCGTTCGATTTCTTCGCCCCAAAATTCAATGCGGTAGGCAATGCCGTCGTAACTCTCGATGGAGGGGAAGACGTCGACCGTACCGCCGTTCACGCGGAAACTGCCGCTGTGAAAATCCACCTTGTTGTTGACGTACAAAGCGTCTACAAACCGGCGGAGCACGGTGTCGCGCGCGATTTTCATGCCCTGGTGAAGGTGGACGACTCTTTCGGCGAAGGCAGTCGGGTTGGCCATGCCGTACAGACAGGAGACGGAGGAGACGACAATGATGTCGCGCCGGCCGGAGAGCAGCGAAGCGGTCGTCCGCAGGCGCAACTTGTCGATCTCCGCATTGATGGCCAGGTCTTTTTCGATATACGTATCCGTAACCGGCAGATAGGCTTCGGGCTGGTAGTAGTCGTAGTAGGAGACGAAATATTCCACGGCGTTGTACGGGAAAAAGCCCTTGAACTCGCTGTAGAGCTGGGCGGCCAGCGTCTTGTTGTGGCTCAGTATCAGCGTAGGCATCTGCACTTTTTCGATCACGTTGGCGACGGTAAACGTTTTTCCCGACCCGGTTACGCCCAGCAGGGTCTGGAACGGTACGCTGCTCCTGAGACCTTCCGTTAGCGCCCGGATGGCTTCCGGCTGATCGCCGGTGGGCTGAAAGGGCGAAACGACTTGAAAACTCATGAATACAAATTTTTGTTCCGGGGAATGACGATCCATAAAATCAGATAGACCGGCACACCGGCAAAGGCGGTAAACACACAGAACAGAATGTATCCGACGCGCACCAGTGTGGGATCCAACTCAAAATACGCTGCTATTCCGGCGCATACGCCGGCAACCATCTTATCGCTGTCCGAACGGTACAACCTTTTTATTGTTGTCATAACTTTTTGTTTTTTAAATACAAAGCAAAAGTAAACAATATTCCGTTGATAGACAAAAAACGGTCGAAACTTTTTGGGGCGCCATGCCAGTTCATTTCTTTCACGCGGAATGTCAAGACTGAACGGCTCATTCCATGAAATGCTATCAAAGCGACAATTTGGAATACACCCTCATGAGAAGAATATATTTTATATGTACCTTTGCTATGCAAAATGAAATTATAAAGTCATGATTAAAGAAACCAAACTACCGGCAGGAATGCCGGATTTTATTACACGTAAACTGACAGGCTTGGGCCTGATCCTGGCGGCTCTTTTGAGCGCCTGCACCTCATCGCTGTCCATAGACGATCTGCGGTGCGAGTACCTGACAAATCCGATGGGGATAGACGTTCCCCAACCCCGTTTCTCATGGACGATCCGTGCCGTGGAGAGGGGGACGTACCAAACCGCCTTCCGCGTGATCGTAGATAGCGACCTCTCCGGCACGGAAGGCA
>JAITQL010000128.1 GCA_031288935.1 Tannerella sp. | reverse complement strand
ACCCTTTTGGAATAATGTATTCCTATCGGCAAGAACCGTGTTCAAGCATACGGGGAATATGCTCGAGCATATGGACGATATACTCGAGTACGCGGGAAATATGCTCGAGTATATGGCAGATATACTCGAGTATGCGGATGATATGCTCGAGTATATGGGTGATATACTCGAGTACGCGGATGATATGCTCGAGTATATGGGTGATATACTCGAGTATGCGGGAGATATGCTCGAGCATATGACGGATATACTCGAGTATGCGGGCGATATACTCGAGTATATGGACGGTTTGCGGGGACGGGATCGCCTGTCGGGATCGCCGTCATGGCAGGAAAATCCCCGAACGGCGGAAGTTGTTGGCGGAGTTCCGGCGTACGGAAGATCAAAAACGCAAACCATGATTCAAAGATTCTTTTCCCTCTGCCAAAGCATAATTCATTTATTCGTTATATCTTTGCCGCAGGTATGAAACGAAATCTATACATATTTATATATATGACTGTGGCCTGTTCGATGGGGCTTGCGGCACAAAACCGTCCGGCGGGCGGGCGTGGCGGATTCTCGCTGGCGGGCAGGAACGAGGCGGCGCAGCAGACCGATACGCTGACGACGGACAACGATTCGACGGCGACGCAGCGCATTACGGCTTACCGCCTGACAAAACTGGGCGACCGGTACATCGCTCCCTTAGATACGGCTTATTTGAACATGGCGAACCGTACCTTTACGGAAGGGCAGGGTGTCGCCGTGGCTTATACGGCCAATATCGCCTCGCCGACGCAAAGCCGCATCTTCGCCGAACGGAACGAGGAACGCGACTTTATCTTTGCCGACGCCTATCACCAATACATCGTCACGTCTCAAAACGGGTGTTTCTACGATACGAAACTGCCTTATTCCAACATTCTGTATACGCGCGGCGGAGGGTCGACCAACCGCGAAGAACAGCTGAAAATATTTCTGACAAGCAACTTCGGCCGGAAAGTCAATGCCGGCGGGGATTTCGACTACATTTACAGCCGAGGGCATTATCAGTCGAACGGGAACAAGATGATTAACTACCGTTTTTTCGGCGATTACATCTCTGACCGTTACGAAGCCCATGCGCATGTTCGCAATTTCAACATGGTGAACAGCGAAAACGGCGGACTGACGAACGACCGCTACGTCACGCATCCCGACGAATTTGCGAACGGACGCCGGAAGGTGGATACGCAGTCGTTTCCTACCCGCTTCACCAATGCCTGGAACCGGGTACGGGGACAGAATTTCTTCCTCTCGCACCGCTACAACCTCGGTTTCTACCGCGAATTGACCGAAAGGGAGCTGGAAAGGAAAATGCAAAAGGAACAGCAGAGAGAGGAACAGAAGGCGCAGGAAGTGCGCGAGGCGGAGAAAGAGAAGGAGAACGCGGACGGTACGTCTCCACAGCAGCAGCCGGCGACCGCGGCGGAAGAGGAGGAAGATATTCACGCCGACGAGGTATTTGTTCCCGTCTCCAGCATTATTCACACCGTCGAATATGAAAACAGCAGCCGGCGGTTTGTCTCGACCGACCTGTCCCGGACGATTGACACGTGCTACGCCAACCGTTTCGGAAAGGCGGATTCGCTGCTGAACGACTACACCTCGGCGTGGCGGCTGACCAATACCGTGGCGCTCGCCCTGCGCGAAGGATTTCAGGACTGGGCGAAGTTCGGATTGACGGCTTTTGCCAGTTTCGAGAAACGGAAGTTTTTCCTGCCCGGCGATTCCCTGCTCGGGAAAATGAAATACGAAGAACTGTCGACCTATCTGGGCGCGGAGCTGGCGAAGCGTCAGGGAAGCGTCCTGACGTATCAGGCGAGGGGCGAGCTGTGCGTAATGGGTGATGACCTGGGCGAGTTTCGCCTCGACGGCAACGTGCAGACGCACTTCCGTCTCTTCGGCAAGGAGGCTTCCATACAGGCCAGGGGATATGTCAAAAACCTGACGCCGGCCTTTTACCAGCGTCATCATCACAGCCGTTATTTCTGGTGGGATGCGAACCTGAAGCATGTTCAGCGGGTATATGCCGAGGGGCTGGCCGCCTGGGAACAGACGCATACTCAGGTGTCCGTCGGCGTGGAAAGCATACAGAATCACGTCTTTTTCAATACGTCCGGCGTGCCGGAACAGTACGGCAGCAACCTGCAGGTCATCACCGGCCGCCTGAAACAGGACGTCCGCTTCAAGGCCTTCGGATGGGAAAACGAACTGGCCTATCAGTTGAGCAGTAACGATCAGGTGTTGCCCCTGCCGCAACTGAGCGTCTATTCCAACATGTACGTTGCCTTCCGGCTGGTCAGGGTGCTGAGCGTTCAACTCGGCGTCGACGTGCATTACTACACGCCCTACCACGTCCCCGCCTACGAGCCGGCCACGCAGCAGTTCCAGCTCCAGGATCAGATGAAAACGGGAGGCTATCCCCTGCTCAACGCCTACGCCAACTTTCACCTCAAGCAGACCTGTTTCTTCGTATCCGGATATAACCTGAGCAGTCTGATCATTGATCATCCGTCGTATTTCTCCATGCCGCACTACCCGCTCAATCCGATGGTTCTCAAAATCGGGCTTGCGGTTACGTTCAACAATTAAACGCCATGCGCTCCGCCCTGTTTTCACGAAAACTGCTCCTGCTCTACCTTTTCCTTCTTTTGCTGGCCGTCTGGATGACAGGACTGCTGATAGCCCTCGGGCCGTCCGCCCCCCCGCCGCGCGACTACGAAGACATACGCCGTGAAGGCATCCTGCGCATCGTGACGGAATACAATCAAACGGGCTATTACCTTTCCGGGGATACGACCGGAGGCTTCCAGTACGAACTTTGCCGCGCCATCGCCCGTCTGTCCGGCATGGAAGTGCTCATGTATCCCGAAATGAGTCTTGAGAAAAGTTTTTCCGGGCTGTCCGGCCAGCATTATGACATCATTGCCCAAAATATTCCCGTGACCGGCGAACTGAAAGCCTCCTTCCTTTTCACCGAACCGGTTGTGCTCAACAAGCAAATCCTCGTGCAGCGAACCGCCGCCGCAAACAACGGCGTCCAGCCCCTGCGCAACCAGCTGTACCTGGCCGGGAAGACGCTCTGCGTGCCGAAAAACTCGCCGGCATTACTGCGCCTGCGGAACCTGCAGTACGAAATCGGCGATTCCATCCGCATCGTCGAAGAACCGCTCTATTCTTCCGAACAGCTGATCATTCTGGTAGCCAGAGGCGACATCGAATACGCCGTCTGCGACCAGCAAATTGCCCGCACGGCACAGAAACAGTTTCCCGAAATCGACATCCTGACCGACATCAGTTTCATGCAACTCCAGTCGTGGGCAGTCCGCAAGACGTCGCCCGTCCTGCTCGACAGCCTCAACCACTGGTTTCACATCCTCCGCGAAAACGGAACCTACGATCGAATCTATCGCACTTACTACCGGTAGGGAGGGAAGTTCAAAGTTCAGCGCTTTTGCCTTCTTTTCAGATACTGCTTCAGGGTGTGCCGGTTGTAGACGATGTGAAACACCCCGCACACGGTAAACAGGATTCCTGAAATCACGTGAATCGCCGTGCAGACATGATAGACGGCCTCGGCGGCGACGGAATACGGCACCTCTTCCAGCGTCTCAATCACGATGGCCGTCAAGACCAGCAGGATGAAAAGTATGAACGCGCTGACGGATACCGGGGCGCGCCATTTACCGGACTGTTTCCTGGCCGTCTTCATTTCCTGAATCCCTGAATGATGTCCCTGAATCCTTCCATCTCGTGAAAAACGCCGTGAGGGCAGGTTTTCATACACTTCCTGCAGCCGGAACAGCGCTCCGGATTCCGGATAACGACATGCCTGTGCCACAGGAACCCTACCTTGCCGATCACCTGCTCCGGGCAGGCGTCGACGCATTTCCAGCAGGCCGCACACCTGCGCGGGTTGATCCATACGTGCGCCGTATGAATCTTTCTCAGTTTGTTTTCTATTCCTCTCATCTTGCTTTTACTGTTAAAATTTCACCTGCAAAGTAACAGCCAATCGCCGGGGCGGGAAATGGAGAAATAGCAGTAGAAATGGGACTATTTGCGGTAAATCATCCTGAACTGCGCCGGAGACGTGCCCGCTATCTTGCCGAACAGGCGTGTGAAATAGCCGCAATCCTCGTAGCCCAGGTGGAAGGATATTTCCTTTATGCTCATGTCCGTGTAGAAGAGCAGGCGTTTGGCCGCGAGTGCAATCTCGTACTGAATCCAGTAGCTGGACGTGCATCCGGTGACGCTTTTCACGGCCTCGTTCAGGTATGGAGGCGAGATATACAGCAGGGCGGCGTACTGCGACGGCGTTTTCACGGACAGTATGTTTTCCGAAAGCAGGGCTTTGAACCGGCGCGTGATGATCGTCCGCCGTTTGTCCGCCCCGGCAGGCTGGTGGCTTTCATACAGTTCGGCGGCAAGGCTGACAAACGACGTCGCCAGGGAGGAACTCACGTAATGATGCAACGGTTGATGTTCCGCGCAGAGCTTTCTGTTCAACACCGTGATACACGACAGCAAATCCGCCAGCGACTCCTCATCGGGCGTCACCAGATTGCCCGTAAACAGCGTCTTTTCAAAAACCTCCTTCATTTCCTCCTTCACGAACAGCGCATCCAGAGCCAGCAGCCACCCCGCGCCGTCTGCCTGTTTGGCGCCGCCATGCACCTGTCCGGGGAGAATACACACCATCGTCCCGCCCTGAAGACGGTACTCCTTGAAGTCGACAAGCAGACGGTTTTCACCCGATTCCTGAACGATGAACACATAGTAATTGTCTCTGTGCGCATAGTCGACCGAAGTGGCAATATATCCGTTTTGTGTAATACTTCCGTGGGAAAAATGCTTTAACAGCATACCGGGAGCACCATGCTGTATCCTGTGAAGTGGAATTTGGGACATCATTGAATTGATTGATTTTTCAGGCAAAGGTACGACTTTTTTTCACGAACCGCCCTCCCGGGTGCATTTCAAATGGTCACAGGTTCATATCTTGAGGAAATGGAACAAATTCAGTTCTATTTTTACCAAAAGCAGCTCTACTTTTTTTCATGTTCATTTTCCATTGACGGGTATTTCTTCGTATCTGCGGGAAATAATTATCCGTCAATGGAAGTAAGAATAAACTCGAACCAACCATGAGCAAGGATAGAAGAATGAGGCGGATTCGAGGATTTGAAAAGTCAAGAATGGAATGTGCCAGTGCAGGGAATGGAATGACAAATTCTCACATTGGCATAATTTTTTTCTCTTTTCGCTTGCAAGTGTAAAGTCCATACACTACCTGTGCCACGGTTTCAATTTTAAATGATGACACTTTTATTTGGACATTTCATAAACATAGTGACTTCCATTCTCCAAAAGTGTTTCAAAAAGTTAAGGGGGGGGGGTGCTCTATATTTTTTAACAGATTGAGCTGTCCGGTATGCGTCGCTGATTTTTCTTTTACCCCTTTCGGCGCATCCGGTACGTTTCAACCCTTGTTTCATACCATATATCTTATCAGGCTACCCAACATTTTTCAAAAAGATATTTTTTGCATGGGGCATCGCGCCATGCAAACTCCGGAAAAACGGTTTTCAGGCTTGCGAATCTCTTCGCAGGTCGCGGGAACCGGTTCGCATGTTTCATGCCGACAGAAAGCATTTAGAGTATTAATTAAAAACAAAAAGCAAATTTAAAATGAAGCAATCTGCAATTATCTGGAAGATGGTTTGTTGTTTACTGCTCTCCGTGGTATTCATGGAGGCGCAGGGACAAACCGGTCGTGCGACCGTCAGCGGAAAGGTGACGGACACGACGGGGGAACCCCTGATTGGGGTGAATGTGATTGAAAAGGGAAGCTCGGCGGGCGCCATTACGGACGTCGACGGCAATTTTAACCTTTCCGTTTCGGGAAGGAATGTCGTGCTATCCTTTTCCTATATCGGTTATGCGACGCAGGAGATTCCGACGAACGGAAAAACATCGCTGACAGTCGTATTGAGTGAAGATGCGCAGGCGCTGGAGGAAGTGATCGTCGTGGCATACGGCACGGCGCGCAAGTCGACCTATACCGGGTCGTCGTCCGTCGTCAAGGCCGAGAACCTGGAGAAAATCTCCGGCTCCGGTTTTGCCGAAGCCCTGCAGGGGATGAGCGCCGGCGTAAGCGTGGTGAACAACCAGGGGAATCCCGGCGGCGAATCGCGTATACAGATTCGCGGTATCGGCACGATGGGACGCAGTTCGACGACGGATCCTACGAAGCCGCTCTACATTGTGGACGGCATGCCGTTCGACGGCTTGCTGACGTCGATCTCGCCTTCGGACATCGAGTCCATGACGGTGCTCAAAGATGCGGCCGCCGCTTCGCTCTACGGCTCAAGGGCTGCAAATGGAGTGGTGGTTATTACCACCAAGAGGGGCAAGTCCGGCAAGGCTGTGATCAACTTTAAGGCCGGTTGGGGCACCTCCGATCTCGCCGTCAAGAATCCGACCAAAGCCAATCCCGGCGAACATATGATGAACATGTGGGAAGGCATGTACAACGACCAGTTCTACAAATATGGCCGTTCGGATGCCGAAGCCCGCAAGTATGCGTCGGACAACGTGCTCGACGCCGTCCTGGTGGCACAGCGCAATTCGGCCGGCGAAGCGACCTACGTTTCGCCTTTCCGCCACATCAACGAACCCTACGTGCTGGAGTCGGGCGCGATCAATCCGAATCTGCAGATGGTATGGACGGAGGACGACTACAACTGGTACAAGATCATGTTTAATCAGAAAGTGCGTCAGGATTACAGCTTCGACGTCAGCGGCAACGTGAACGACGGCAAGGTGACGTACTATTTCTCCGGCTCTTTTCTGGACGACAAGGGCTATGCACTGGAGCAGTACTACAAACGCTACTCGTTCCGTGCCAACGTGAATGCCGAAATCACGAAGTGGCTCGAGATGGGCGGTAACATGGCGTACAGCAACTCGCGCCAGAACAACTCCGGATTCGTCCGTGCACTGGTGTTTACGAACACAATGGTGTCGCCCTATCTGCGCAACGTCGACAATACCGACTGGGTGTATTCCGAGAAGACGGGCGACCGCATGTACTCGTTCGGCGACTATGCCAAGAACTTCTTCGGCATGCACCCGATGGCCGCCAGCGGCGACTACTGGAACAATCCGAACGACTTTGATTTCAACAACAAGGCCGGCAACATGATTTCGTCGCGCTTCTATGCGCAGATCAAACTGCCGTACGACATCAAGTTCCGCTCGAACCTGAGCCTGGACGACATCAATTCGTATGATTACAACTACGGATCGGCCGTACACGGACAGGGGCAGCTCCCTCCCTACGGCGCGACGGTGAAGACCAGCGGCGGATGGGCTGAAAAGGTCGGCGCACGTACCAACTCCATGACGTGGAACAACCTGCTCACGCTCGATAAAAAGATCGGCGACCATTCCATCAACGCCCTGCTCGGACACGAGCTGTATACCTATGACTATTACTACAACCGCGGCTACGGCGAGGGCATCATGCAGCTCGGACAGTATGAACTGACCTCGACCACGACCAACTGGGCGGTAAATTCGTATCGTCATCAGTATGCGCTGCTCAGTTTTCTGGGAAAGGTGGACTACGGATTCAAAGACAAGTACTACCTCTCCGGAAGCTACCGCCGCGACGGATCGTCGCGCTTTCATGCAGACGAGCGCT
>JAITQL010000262.1 GCA_031288935.1 Tannerella sp. | reverse complement strand
CCTGCTTGCTTTCGTTGTCGAAAAGCAGGTAGGGATGTTCGAGTTTGCGGTCGCAGATGTTTTTAGCGACGTTCAGGTAGTCCCGCTGTCCGCCGGCGGGTTTGTTTTGGGCGGCAAGCAGCAGGGAGGTGCACAGGCAAAGGCAGATGCAGCACCGGATAAGAAGGTTCTTTTTCATTATTATTCTGTTTTTGGAAATGTTTTATTCGGGTTAATTGATGCCCAGGGAGGCTTTGATCGCTTCTACCTTGAGAAGGGCAGCCTGTTCGGCTTTCCGGAGGTCGTCTTCCGTTTTTGTTTCGGCATGTACTTCGCAATAGAATTTGATTTTCGGCTCGGTTCCCGACGGACGGATGGATACTTTCGTCCCGTCTTCCGTATAATATTGCAGTACGTTGGACGTGGCCGGCATGTTCAGTGCAAAAGTTTCGTCTTCGGTGAAACTGTATCCCTTCAGCAGGGCATAATCGTGAAGCAGGGTCACCTTGGAGCCGGCGATTTCCGTCAACGGATGTTCGCGGTAGCTTTTCATCATGGCCTCGATCTCTTCCGCGCCGCTCTTGCCCTTCTTTACGACGGAGATGTTGACCTCCTTCGAGTAGCCGTACTCCAGGTAGATTTGCTGCAGGAGGCGGTAGAGCGACAGTTTCCGGTCTTTCGCCCAGGCAGCGGCTTCGGCCAGGATGCAGCAGGCTGACACGGCGTCCTTGTCGCGCACGAAGTCTTCGCACAGGAAGCCGTAACTTTCTTCGCCCCCGCCGATGAAGGTTTTTTTGCCTTCCCTTTTCCGGATCATGTCGGCGATCCACTTGAAGCCGGTGTAGACGTCGCAGACTTCCACGCCGTTCTGTTCCGCTACCGTCCGCACGGTTTCGGTCGTCACGATGGTCTTCACGATGTACTCCCGGCCTTTCAGCCTGCCGGTTTCCCTCCATCGCGTGATCAGGTAATAAACCAGCAGCAGCGCCGTCTGGTTGCCGTTGAGGAGTATCCATTCGCCGCTGTCGTTCCTTACGGCCGCGCCCACGCGGTCGGCGTCCGGATCGGAAGCCAGCACCAGCTCGGCCTTCGTTTCCACGGCGCGTTCAATGGCCATTGCCAGGGCGGCCGGCTCTTCGGGATTGGGCGAGACGACGGTGGGGAAGTCGCCGCTGACGATGTCCTGCGCCGGCACGCGGATGATGTTCGTAAAGCCGAAGGCCTCGAGAGCGGTCGGAATCAGGCGCACGCCCGTGCCGTGAATCGGCGTGTATACAATCTTCATGTTGCGTTGCCGCCTGATTTCTTCCGGCGACAGCGAGAGGGTTTTCAGGTCGTCGACGTACTGCATGTCCATTTCCCTTCCGATGGCTTCGATCCATTCCCTCCGGCCTTTGAAGCGGATGTCGCCGGCGCTTCGGATGCGGTTGACTTCGGCAATGGTATTCCTGTCGTGCGGGGCGATCATCTGTGCGCCGTCGTTCCAGTACGCCTTGTAGCCGTTGTATTCCTTCGGGTTGTGGGACGCGGTGATGACGATGCCGCTCTGGCATCCCAGCTTGCGGATGGCGTAGGATATTTCGGGCGTCGGGCGGAGTTCGTCGAACAGGTAGACCCGGATGCCGTTCGCCGTAAAGACGCTCGCGGAAATTTCGGCAAACCGGCGGCTGTTGTTGCGGCAGTCGTGTCCGATCACGACCGAGATTTTGGGCAGACCGGCAAATTCCTTTCGCAGATAGTTCGCCAGTCCCTGCGTGGCGGCGCCGACGGTGTAGCGGTTCATCCTGTTTGTGCCCGTTCCCATGATGCCCCGCAGACCTCCGGTGCCAAATTCCAGGTCTTTGTAGAAAGCTTCGATCAGTTCCGCCGGGTCTTCCCGATCCAATAAGGCCTGGACACGTGTCCGGGTATCATTATCATATTCCCTGCCCAGCCAAACGCGGGCTTTTTTTCTCACTGTTTCCAGCAGCGCAGCTTGTTCTTCCATATTCAGAAATCTTTTTTTCGGTTCATACACCTGTTCCATTGTTTGACAAAGATAACTGCTTTCCATGAATATGCAAAAAAACGGTTGCATTTCAAAGCGGCGCCGCGCCCCTTCCCCGCGTGTGGAATCACCGTCCGCGCGCCGCGGTTTTGCGCCGTGAAAAAGCGCCGGAGGCGATGTTCGGGCGGTCAAAAGGCTTTCAACGTCCAGCGCCGGGTTTCTTCATGCACCGTTTCCTCCCGCACGCTTCGTAAAACACGCTCTGCGCGGGATGGGGACGTGCAGTAGAAAAGTTGCAGACGTGTTTTTGACCGGAAAAACGCTTGCAACTTTTGTTTTAACCGTATTTTCGACCGAAAAAACGCCTGACACTTTTGTTCCAACCGTATTTTCTACCGGAAAAACGCTTGCAACTTTTGTTTTAACCGTATTTTCTATCGGAAAAACGCTTGCAACTTTTGTTTTAACCGTATTTTCGACCGAAAAAACGCCTGACACTTTTGTTTTAACCGTTTTTCTGACCGGAAAAACGCTTAAAACTTTTGTTCTAACCGTATTTTCGACCGGAAAAACGTTTTAAACTTTTGTTCCAACCGTTTTTCCGACCGGAAATATGCCTGCAACTCCTGTTTCAACCGTTTTTATGACTGAAAACACGTCTGAAACAAAAGTTCCAACCGTTTTTCCGGTCGGAAAGACGGTTGGAACGGTTGTGCGGGAGGTGCCTTGAACGGACGGTGCGCCGGCGTCGAATGTTCCCGGCGTGTTTTCAGGCGCCGGAACGTCCGAAACGGTTCGTGCACCGTATCTTTCCGCGTGCGGCAGGCCTGTGCCGGAAGACTTTGCCCCGGTTTAACGCGCTGTTTCGGATGAAACGCGCACGATACCGGTAACGGCCTCCACCTCCTCCACCGACTTCAGGACATGGACTTGCCTGAAACCCTCGTCCTTCAGCCGGCAGAGGGATTGCTTCAGATTCAGCCACTGGGCATGAATGCGCCGATTGCTTATGACGCGGTCGGAGCGGTCGAGATTCCTTGCGCAACAAACCTCTTCGGGCAAATCGAACACAATGGCCACGGGTAAACAGTGATGCCGGCGCGCCAGGTCGACGATGTGCCTGCGCGAGAAGGCCTGCACGTTCGTGGCGTCGACCACCGTAAGCAGTCCGTTCCGAAGACGTTTGCCGGCAATATGATACAGCACCTCGAAGGCGTCGTTCGTGGCAGCCTGGTTGTTTTCATCGTCCGATACCCAGGCGCGGCAGGTATCGGACGACACGGTTTCGGTCGGTTTGAAGTGACGGCGGGCAAAGGTGCTTTTACCTGAACCGGATGTACCGATCAACGCCACCAGCGACCGTTCGGGAATATGTATTTCCATATATTCAACAACGGGGTGAATTTTTTTTGCAAAGGTAATCACATATTCAAAAGTTCGGGGAATCTTTGAATCCCGGGGTTGTTTTTTTGCAAATATTGTTTGGCAATTAAATTATTAGTTGTTTCTTTGTCCGGCAAAATAGAATCAATCATCAATTATTAATTTTAAAGTGAACAGATATGAATAGGAAGAAGTTTTTATTGCAGGAAGAAGATATTCCTGCGGCATGGTATAATATCGCCGCTGAAATGAAGAATAAACCGCGTCCGCTGCTGAATCCGGGGACGAAGGCTCCTCTGCGGGAGGAAGAGTTGTATCCCCTGTTCGCCAAGGAACTGGCGCATCAGGAACTGAATCAGACCGATGCCTGGATCGAAATTCCGGACGAAGTGCGCGAGATGTACAAGTTCTGGCGTCCGACGCCGCTGGTTCGCGCCTTCGGCCTGGAGAAGGCGCTGGACACGCCGGCACATATTTATTTCAAGAACGAAAGCGTCAGTCCGGTGGGTTCCCACAAGCTCAATTCGGCCATTCCACAGGCGTATTACTGCAAAAAGGAAGGGATCACCAACATTACGACGGAAACCGGCGCGGGACAGTGGGGCGCGGCGATGTCGTATGCAGCGAAGGCTTTCGGACTGGAACTGGCCGTGTATATGGTCAAGGTGAGCTATCATCAGAAACCGTATCGCCGTTCCATCATGCAGACGTTCGGGGCGCAGGTCATCGCTTCGCCCAGCATGAGTACGAAGGCGGGACGCAAGATTCTGACCGAACATCCGAATTACCAGGGAAGCCTGGGGACGGCTATTTCCGAAGCGGTGGAACTGGCCGTTCAGACGCCGAACTGCCGCTATACGCTGGGCAGCGTACTGAGTCACGTGATGCTGCATCAGACGGTGATCGGTCTCGAGGCCGAAAAGCAGATGGCGATGGCGGGCGAATATCCGGACGTGGTGATCGGCTGCTTTGGGGGCGGCTCCAATTTTTCGGGCATCAGTTTCCCCTTCCTGCGCCACAAGCTGAGCGGCGAAAAGAACATCCGCGTGATTGCGGCCGAACCGGCTTCGTGTCCGAAGCTGACGCGCGGCGAGTTTCAGTATGATTTCGGCGACGAGGCCGGCTATACGCCGCTCCTGCCGATGTACACGCTGGGGCATACGTTCTCGCCGGCACATATCCACGCGGGCGGACTGCGCTATCACGGCGCGGGTTCCATCGTGAGCCAGCTGAGGCAGGACGGACTGATGGAAGCCGTCGACGTGGAACAGCTGGACACGTTCGAGGCGGCCACGCTCTTTGCGCAGACCGAAGGCATTATTCCGGCGCCGGAATCGGCTCATGCCATCGCCGCAGCCATCAACGAGGCCAAACAGGCCAAAGAGGAAGGACGGTCGAAAACGATCCTCTTCAACCTTTCCGGTCACGGGTTGATTGACATGGCGGCGTATGACCAGTACTTTGCCGGCGAACTGCTCAACTACAGCCTGTCCGACGAGGAGTTGGAGAAAACCCTTGCCCCGCTGGAAAAGATTATCCGGTAAGGCGCTTTTGTCGATTCCGGCGAGCGTATCATGCGGTGTGCTCCGTATGCAGAAAGAGAAAAAGAGATGTTACAGGCATCTCTTTTTTTTTGGTGCGCCGTGCATGATAAATAACTTGGTGGTGCAAGTCCACTACGGGGGTCGGCAGTTACCAACCGTTAGCTCAAGGCAAGGGTGTCCACCGCGAGGTGGAATCTGAAGGAAGCC
>JAITQL010000247.1 GCA_031288935.1 Tannerella sp. | reverse complement strand
CAGTGGCGTGTTGGGCGCCACCTTGCAGAGGCAGGGCGTCCGGCGCGAAAGCGCGTCAATGTCGTCCATCGTAAACGCTGCGCCGGCTTCGTGCGCGATGGCCAGCAGATGCAGCACCGTGTTGGTGGAGCCGCCCATTGCAATATCAAGCCTCATGGCGTTCAGAAAAGCGGCGCGGGTGGCAATATGAAGCGGCAAAACCGACTCGTCGCCTTCGCCGTAGTATTTGCAGGCGTTCTTCACAACCAGCGCGGCGGCATCCCGAAACAGTTGCAGGCGGTTTTCGTGCGTAGCCACAATCGTGCCGTTACCGGGCAATGCCATTCCGAGGGCCTCGTTCAGGCAGTTCATCGAATTGGCGGTAAACATGCCCGAACAGCATCCGCACGTCGGACAGGCAGCGTTCTCAATCTCCCCGATCTGTTCGTCCGGCACCGACCCGTCGGCCGCCATCACCATCGCATCAATCAAATCCAGTTTCCGTTCGCCCCACCGTCCGGCTTCCATCGGGCCTCCGGACACGCATACGGCCGGGATGTTCAGCCGCATGGCCGCCATCAGCATACCGGGCGTAATCTTGTCGCAGTTGCTGATGCAAATCATGGCGTCGGCCCTGTGCGCGTTCACCATGTATTCGACGCTGTCGGCAATCAGGTCTCGCGAAGGCAGGGAATACAGCATCCCGTCGTGCCCCATCGCGATTCCGTCGTCAATGGCAATCGTGTTGAACTCGGCTGCAAAGCAACCCAGTCGCTCTATCTCGGCCTTCACCAGCTGGCCGGCTTCGTGCAGGTGCACGTGACCGGGCACAAACTGCGTAAAGGAATTAACGATGGCGATCACCGGCTTGCCGAAATGTTCCTTCTTCATGCCGTTTGCCATCCAAAGCGCCCGGGCGCCGGCCATGCGGCGCCCCTGCGTACTCGTCGAACTGCGTAATACAGGTTGCATAATCATTGGTTTTCAGTATGTACAAAAAGCCCCTCCCAGCAGGTGAGAGAGGCTTCAAACTCTATTTTTTTCAAACGATTACAGATACACCGCCCCTCTCATGCCCCGGATAAGCCCGCCACCACATGAATCGGATGCAAACGAAAAAACGGCCGGTCATCTAATTTAATCATAAAACTCATTTATCTCTGTTCCCTTAAAAATTTCTTCGCAAAGATAATACGTTCTTTTAGAAAAACCAAAACAAATCAAAAATTCAAAGATTCCGCCGTCCCTGCATCCCGTACCCCGGAAATTGAATCTTTCCACTTCCTGAATCCCTGCATTTTTGAATCCCTGCCCCTTTCTCCGGCGCCCTGTATCGGCGACGGGTTGAAATGCAGCCTTCAAGCGGTCAAGCATTTGAAAATTCGGAAATAATGATTTACTTTGTGCGGCGAAAAATACAAATCGGTTATGAACAGACTTTTTACTTTTCTTTTTATCCTGACGGCGCTGTGTGGCATTGTCAGGGCTGAAAGCCCCAAAGCGTCGTGGATCTGGTATCCGGGCGATTTTGAACGCTGGCTGAGCAGCAAGATTCAGGTGGAACGTACGGAAAGAGGCGTCTTTTATCCGCCCTTCTGGCGGATGGACAGGCATACGCCGCTGGTGGCCTTCTCCAAAACGGTGGAAACGGAGACGGACGATATGCTGGACATCCGCGTCGAGGGACGGTTCTCGCTGCGCGTGGACAACAAATTCGTGCACGTGCTCGACAATCAACTCTTCCTGCCGAAGGGGACACACACGCTGCGCTTCCTGGTATACAACACGGATTCGCCTCCGGCCGTCCGGGTCAGCGGCAGGAAGGTCGCTTCCGACAAGACGTGGGTGGCGTCCCGACAGGATCATGATGACGTAGCGGCCGATGCCTGGACGTTCGACCGTCCGGAAAATCCTCCGTCCGCCTACGCGCTGGCTACCGAGCCGCAGTATCCGGTACGTGTCGATGCCCCGGCACAGTCCGTAGCGGTCGATTTCGGGAAGGAGACGTTCGGATACCTCCGGCTCCACGGGCTGAAGGGGAACGGCCGCGTCACTGCCCGCTACGGGGAATCGGAGGAAGAAGCCAACGCCGGCGAAGAGGCGGAAACGTGGGACGTGTTCGAGGTGTCCCGGCCCGTTGCAGGCGACTTTACCTCCGACCGGTCGAGAGCCTTCCGCTACATCCGCCTCACGTGCGAGGGCACGGCGCAGTTCGACAGCGTGTCCATGCTCTACGAATACCTGCCTCTGGAATACAGGGGGGCGTTCCGCTGTTCCGACGACGAGGTCAACCGGATATGGGACGTGGCCGCCTATACGCTGCATCTCTCGTCGCGCGAGTTCTTTCTGGACGGCATCAAGCGCGACCGCTGGATCTGGAGCGGCGACGCATACCAGAGCTACCTGATGAACTACTATCTCTTTTTCGACAGCCCGCTCGTGAAGCGCACCGTGTGGGCGCTGCGGGGCAGCGATCCCGTCGCCACGCATGTCAATACCATCCTGGACTATTCGTTCTACTGGTTCATGGGGGTGTATGACTATTATCTCTACACGGGCGACAGGGAGTTTGTGCGCCAGATCTATCCCGGGATGCTTAGCCTGATGGATTTCTGCCTGGGACGGAGGAACGCGGACGGCATGGTGGAAGGATTGCCGGGCGACTGGGTCTTTATCGACTGGGCGCCGATAGAAAAAACGGGGGAAGTGAGTATCGAACAGCTGCTGTTTTGCCGAAGCCTGGAGACGATGGCCTTGTGCGCCGGCCTGATGGACGATGCCGGCAACGAGGCAAAATACCGGCAGCTGGCCGCCGAACTGAAGGAGAAGTGCCTCTCCGTCTTCTGGGACGAAGAGCAAAAGGCGCTGGTGCACAGCCGCAGGAACGGGCAGCTCGACAAGACCGTGACCAAATATGCCAACATGTTTGCGCTGACGTTCGACTACCTGGACAGCCGGCAGCGGGAAGACGTCAAGCAGCACGTGCTGCTGAACGACCGGATACAGAAGATCACCACGCCCTACATGCGTTTCTACGAACTGGAGGCCTTGTGCCGCATCGGACAGCAGAAGCACGTCCTGGGCGAGATCAGGGACTACTGGGGCGGCATGATCCGGCTGGGGGCGACGTCGTTCTGGGAAGCCTACAATCCCGACGAATCGGGAGCGCAGCATTACGCCATGTATGGCCGTCCTTTCGGAAAAAGCCTTTGCCACGCCTGGGGCGCCAGCCCCGTCTACCTGTTCGGCAAGTATTACCTTGGCGTGACGCCCACGGCGCCGGGATACGGGACGTACACGGTAGAACCCGAACTGGGCGGGCTGAAGTGGATGCAGGGCGCAGTGCCGACGCCGGCAGGAAACATCCGGCTCCGCGTGACGGAAAAGAAAATTACGGTGGAAACGGTTGCCGGGAAAGGCCTGCTGCGTTTCCGCAGCGTCCGCAAGCCGGTCTGCAAGCAGGGCGAGATCCGCAGCGCCGCGCCCGGACGGTATGAAATGGCGATGGATGCGAACCGGACGTATGAAGTGACTTATTCCGCAGCGCCCTGAAGGATGAACGACTGTCAGCTTGTTACCCTGCTGGGGCCGACGGCGTCGGGCAAAACGGCTTTTGCGGCCGCCCTCGCCGACCGCCTGGACACGGAAATCATCAGCGCCGATTCCCGCCAGGTGTATCGCGGCATGGACATCGGCACGGGGAAGGATCTGGAGGATTACGCCGTAAACGGCCGGCGAATCCCCTGCCACCTGATCAACCTGTGCGAACCCGGTACGAAATACAACGTGTTTGAATACCAGCGCGACTTCCACCGCGTCTACCGGCTCGTTTGCGCGAAAGGAAAACTGCCCGTCCTTTGCGGTGGCACGGGACTTTACATCGAAGCGGTGCTGAAAGGATACCGGCTGCCGGATGTTCCTCCGAACCCGGCGCTCCGGGAATCGCTGAAAGACAAGTCGCCGGCGGAACTGGAACAGATGCTGGCCCCGTACAAGACCCTGCATAACACGACGGACGTCGACAACGCCCGGCGTGCCGTCCGCGCCATCGAAATCGAAGTCTGCCGCAGTCGGAACGACCCGGAGCGGAAGGAATACGAACCGGTGCGCAGTCTGGTGATCGGGCTGCACATCGAACGGGAACGGCGGCGGGAACGCATCTCGCAGCGCCTCCGCCTCCGTCTGGAACAGGGAATGGTCGACGAAGTGCGCGGACTGCTGGCCTCCGGCATCCCGCCCGAAGACCTGATCTACTACGGACTGGAGTACAAATACCTCACGCACTACGTGCAGGGGGAACTGACATACGGCGAAATGGCCTCGCGGCTCGAAATCGCCATCCACCAGTTTGCCAAGCGCCAGATGACCTGGTTTCGCGGCATGGAACGGCGCGGCATCCACATTCACTGGATAGACGCCTCGCTCCCGACCGGGGAAAAGATTGAACGTGCCCTCGCCCTGTTGAACGGTACGGATTAGACGAATTTCATACACGATAAACTGAATAAAATGACAATACAAGCATTGACGAATCAAACGAATTTCTTTCTCCTGGCCGGCCCCTGCGTCATCGAGGGAGAAGAGATGGCGCTCCGCATCGCCGAAAAGATTGCGGGTATCACGGAGAAACTGCAAATCCCGTATGTCTTTAAAGGATCGTACCGCAAGGCGAACCGTTCCCGGCCGGATTCCTTTACCGGCATCGGCGACGAAAAGGCGCTGCGCGTTCTCGGGAAGGTGCGCGAGACTTTCGGCATACCGACCGTGACGGACATCCATGAATCGCAGGAGGCGGAGCGCGTGGCCGAGTATGTGGACGTGCTGCAGATTCCGGCCTTCCTTTGCCGGCAGACCGACCTGCTGGTAGCTGCCGCCGTCACCGGCCGGACTGTCAACATCAAGAAGGGACAGTTCCTGGCGCCCGACGCAATGCGGTTTGCCGCGCAAAAGGTGGTGGATGCCGGCAACCGCAATGTCATGCTCACCGAACGGGGCACGATGTTTGGCTATACCGATCTGGTGGTGGACTTCCGGGGCATCCCGCAGATGCAGCAGACCGGTTTTCCGGTTGTCACGGACATCACCCACTCGCTGCAGCAGCCGAACCAGGCCTCCGGCGTCAGCGGCGGCCGGCCCGAACTGATCGAAATCATCGCACGCGCCGCCGTAGCCACAGGCACGGACGGACTGTTTATCGAGACGCATCCCGAACCCTCGCAAGCCAAGTCGGATGCAACCAACATGCTGCCCCTGCACCTGCTGGAAAACCTCCTGCGCAGACTGGTACGCATCCGCGAAGCAATACGGTGATTCGAAATTCAAGATTCGAAATTCAAGATTCAATTTTTGGAGTCTGAGTGCGTATTCCAAATTTCAGAACAGATATTCAGACTTTTCAGAGTGTACTCTGAACTTTCTGGAGTGCTCTCTGAAGTTTCTGGAGTATACTCTGAAGTTTCTGGAGTGCACTCTGAAGTTTCTGGAGTGCACTCTGAAGTTTCTGGAGTATACTCTGAAGTTTCTGGAGTATACTCTGAAGTTTCTGGAGTGCTCTCTGAACTTTCTGGAGTGCACCCTGAAGTTTCTGGAGTATACTCTGAAGTTTCCGTACCCAAGTCCGAAAATCCATCCGTTTCACGCAGATTAAATGGATTTGAGCGCAGATTAAATGGATTTAAACCGTTATAATCTGCGGTATCCGCGTTGAAATCTGCGAAATCCGCGTGAAACACCGAATCTTGAATCTTGAATTTTGAATCTTGAATCTTGAATTATCGTGATAAGTTTCGTACTTTTGCCGCGTATTTCAAAATCCAATCCAATGAGTACGAACAGGCCATTTTTAGTTTTTTCAGGAACCAATTCCCGTTATCTGGCAGAAAAGATCTGCCTTAGTCTGGAATGTCCGCTGGGACAAATGAATATCGAGCGTTTCGCAGACGGGGAGTTCTCCGTTTCGTACGAAGAATCCATCCGCGGCAGGGACGTGTTTCTGGTACAGTCCACCTGTCCCAGTTCCGACAACCTGCTGGAGCTGCTGCTGATGATGGATGCGGCGAAACGGGCTTCGGCGCATTCGATCATCGCCGTGATTCCGTACTTCGGATGGGCGCGTCAAGACCGGAAAGACAAGCCCCGCGTGTCCATCGGCGCCAAGCTGATTGCCGACCTGCTGAGCGTTGCCGGACTGAACCGGCTCATCACAATGGATCTGCACGCCGACCAGATTCAGGGCTTTTTCAACGTTCCGGTCGATCACCTGTACGCCTCCACCGTCTTCCTGCCCTTCATCAAGTCCGCCTTTCCGCCGGCGAACCTGGTGATGGCCACGCCGGACGTGGGCGGCAGCAAGCGCGCCAGCAGCTATTCCAAATACCTGGAGATACCGATGGTCATCTGCCACAAGTCGCGCTCGAAAGCCAACGAAGTGTCCGACATGAAAATCATCGGCGACGTGACGGACAAGGACGTCCTCCTGATAGACGATATAGTGGACACGGCCGGAACGATTACGAAAGCCGCCGGCCTGATGATGCAAAGCGGCGCCAACTCCGTCCGCGCCCTGGCCAGCCACGCCGTAATGTCCGACCCCGCCTCGCTGCGCGTCGACCAGTCCGCCCTGTCGGAGATCCTCTTTACCGACTCCATCCCCTACACCAAGAAAAGTGAAAAGGTAACCATCCTTTCCGTGGCCGACATGTTTGCCGAATCCATCCGCCGCGTATGCCGCAACGAATCCATCAGCTCGCTCTACACCATGTAAACCGCAAATCCCCCCGGAGGTTTCTGTTTCCAGTACGACGCGGAGGAACATCGAGTTCAAGGGTTCAAAATTCAAAAAAAAACGGCCGGTTGAACATATTTCGGCAGATTTATTGTCGAAAACTCATGATTAGTTACTATGTTTGTGCAAAAATCGTAACAACTGCTGTAAATATTTGAAAGATGAAGAACTATTTGTTTCTAATAAAGATCATCGGCCTTTTGTGTCTGTTCGGGGCGATGACCGGCTGTAAAGACACCGACGAACCGGAAAAGAGTTCGGATATCCGATTGAATTATATACGTCTTGCTCATGAAGGGGTGGAGTGGTTTTCCATCTATCATCCTTCACGGGAAGCGTATGCGGTGACGGTTCCGTATGCGGTCGCGAGCCTGACCGTCGAAGTGGAATCTTTCGACCTCAAGTCAAGCGTCACCTGTTCGCCGCTGCCCGCCAATGGCGTCATTTCCCTGCATGCGGGCGTCAATACCCTTGTGTTCACGGTGACGGCCGAAGACCGTACGGCGCGGACGTACACGGTCAACGTCAGCGTCGAGACGGAGATTCCGCTGAGCGGCAGCGTGACGCTGTTTACCGACGAGGATTTCATGCCGGAAGAAATAGAAGTCCTTGTCTATGCCGACGCCTCCGGTCAGCCGTCGGCGCTGATAGGACAGACCGTCGCGGACGGGGCGGACAACCGCTGGCAGATGACGATTCCCGGCGTTTACCGGAAGGTATACGTCAAGGTGGCGGTCAGGGACGGCAGCGGCCTGGAGTATGCCCGGATGCTTGGCGAGGAGGACATTCCCGAGCCGGGAAAGGAAAACATGCACCTGGTCGCCTCGTTTGTCTCGCCGCGCATCATCTCCCTGGGCTTTCCCGCTTCCGAAACGGGGCTGGCCAAAGGCCTGAACGGCGTGATCGACGACGGGCTGTCGCGCATCACGTTCCGTACGCAGCAGTGGATTGAAACGCTGGACAGGCTGAGCGCCTCCTTTGCGGCAACGGGCGTTGTCACGGTAGACGACGCGGTGCAGGAAAGCAGTCGCACGCCGAATGACTTTCGCCGGGGGCAGGTAGTGTATACCGTTACGACCGACGATGGAAGAAAGCGGGACTACAGCGTCGTGTTCGAATCTCCGCAGACGTCCGGACTGCCCCTTCTCAAGATTGATACCAGAGACAAACAGGCGATTACGAGCAAGGAGGAGTACGTGAAAACCAACATCCGGCTGGTGACGCCGGACTGTCCCGACTGCGATTTCAACCACACGGATTATGTGGATGAAATCCGCGGAAGGGGAAATTCTACCTGGACGTATCCCAAAAAACCGTACCGCCTCAAGTTCGACAAGAAAATATCCCTCTTCGGCTACGAAGCGGCCAAGAGCTGGGTGTTGCTGGCCAATTTCCTCGACCCCACGCTGATCATGAACACGGTGACGCTTGAACTGGGCAGGCGTTTCGGTTTGCCGTACACGAATCACTGCATCCACGTCGAAGTATTCCTCAACGGCTCCTACCGGGGCAGTTATCTGCTGACCGAGCAGGTACAGGTGGGCAAGGGCAGGGTGGACATCGACGAAAAGGAGGGCTTTTTCGTAGAAGTGGACAGCTACTATGATGAAGATCCCAAGTTCCGTACCCCGCACTATGACTTGCCCGTCATGATCAAGTCGCCCGAAGACCTGGCAAGTCCGGAAGACTACGATTTCGTACAAAACAGCCTCAATGCCCTGGACGAGCGGGTCTCCGCCCCTTCGTTTCCGAACAGCGGCTACCGCGACCTGATCCGGCTCCAGACGTTTGTAGACTACCTGCTGGTCAATGAAATCGTCGGCAACGGAGAGCTTTCCTGGCCGAAAAGCGTGTACATGTATCGCGACAAGGGCGAAGACGCCCGAATCAGTCTCGGCCCGTTGTGGGATTTTGACTGGGCGTTTGGTTATGCCGGCGAAGGACATGTGTATTTCAACCATCTGCACAGCCGCACGAGCGACGTTTGGCATCCCTTCCTTCTCCGCTTCTTCGACGATCCCGTTTTTCGCACCGCCTACCGGGAACGCTGGAATGAAATGTATGCAGAGATTGCCGGCATGGAATCCTTCATCGACGACCTGGCTCTTTCTCTCGAAAAATCACAGAAGGAAAACTTCCTCCTCTGGGAAGACAACGGCACCGACTATGCAACGGAAATTGCCGGCATGAAAGCCTGGTGGCGCGAACATATCGCCCGTCTGGATGCGGAAATAAACAGGTAATTTATCACCAACTCTACCTTACTGAAATTACCCTTAAACTGAAGATATTGGCATCCCGCTGCGTCGAAGCTAAAACTTTCCGGATATGCAAAGCAGGCGCTTTGCTTCCATCACAGCGAAATCCGCAGCTTACCGGTAAAGATAACGGATGGA
>JAITQL010000238.1 GCA_031288935.1 Tannerella sp. | reverse complement strand
GCGCCCAGAAGCGGTCGTTGATGCGGACATGCGAGAAGTCGACCGGGGTAATCATCTTGAAAGGCTGTTCATCCGCCTTTTCCGTTTGCCTGCAGCCCAGAAAAGCGGCGCAGACGAGTAATATTGTTAGATACTGTTTCATTTGTATGGATATGAATGATTGATTTTAAAAAGTCGCTTGCAAAAGTAATGAATAAATGGAAGAGTCCAAAAACTTGCGGATACAAATATCGTGATGTTGCATCCCGTACGGGATACAAGAGGGCAGACAGAACGGTTTGCTACCGAACTGCCATCCCCGACGGGATGAACGGATACGCCATGACCGGCGGTTTTGTCATTGGCGTTGCCTTTTGTACAACTGCCGCTGCAAATAACGCCGCCGCCCCTGCGAGGCACGAAGCAGGCCGGGGAATGAATAATGAATAATGAATAATGAAGAATGGTGAGATGCCGCGTCCCGCCATTCTCAATTTTCAATTCTCCATTCCCCGGATTGCTTCACTGCATTCGCAAGGACGGGGTGCGGTGTTCTTTTCAGGATAGCTGTTACCGTATGACAAACCGCGCCCGGCATAGCCGCCATGAAGGGCAACGCCCTGTGTACGGTGAAGCGACAACGCCCAAGCCCTGAAAGGGCGCGAGCAGATATGAAACCCGGCTTGCGCCTTTTCAGGGCTTCGGCGGTGGTGGCCGACGGGATCACAGGGCGTTGCCCTGTGCCGATGCTTGCCAGGGCGTTGCCCTTCCGCTGTTTGCAATGACGGGCGGTTGTTTGGGCAATGGCCGCGCCGTCGTTCCGTGAGAAATGAAAGTTCGGTAGAAACGGCCGGCGCCCGTTGATGTAAGAGGATCATCCGTTCGCGAGAAGGAAAGACCTCTCCGGTCGAATGAATCTTTCATTCGACCGGAGGGATTTAACATTTGCACGAACGGAAGATGCGTTTGTCCGGTTTTTTTCCGAAAAGAAGGTGGTAAATCCATTCAGGATAGGTATCTTTGTTCAAAAATTAACGCTTATGGATGCCAAGTATCGTATTATCTGCATGGCAATGTACTTGTTAACAGGGATTGGATGTACGCCGTTTCAGCTCCGTTTTCTCCCGGATGAAACCCGCCGGAACGAAGTTTTACAATCCTTCGAGACAAAAAAACCGTCTTTTGACGGCACGTCCGGACGCATCGCCCCCGTTTTGCGGGGCTACACCGCCGGACCGGGCAGACAGATGCTGAAAATCATACATAAACAGTAGAAACAATCATTTATCAATAAAAAAAACTATGCATTACTATCACTTTGCAGAACTCATCTACCGACAGTCGGACAAGTATGGGAACAGGGCGGCGATCCGCCATCGGAACAAACAGACAGGCCGCTGGCAGACGGTATCGTGGCGCGATTTCGCCTCACAGGTGCAGCTCGTGTCGCGGGCGATGATCACCGCCGGCGTGAAGGTGCAGGAAAACATCGGCATCTTTTCGCAGAACATGCCGCAGTGTTTCTTTGCCGACTACGGCGCCTACGGCGTGCGCGCGGTCTCCGTACCGATGTATGCCACCAGCTCGGCCGCCCAGATCGAGTATATTGTCCGCGACGCCGGGATACGGCTGATGTTTGTCGGCGAACAGACGCAGTACGACCAGGCCTTTCAGGTGCAGCAGACGGCCGGCGGGATTTTGAAGCAGCTGGTCGTTTTCGATCCCTCCGTCGTCCGTCATCCCGAAGACCGGACGTCGGTTTACCTGGACGGCTTCCTCCGGGCGGGCGACCGTCCGCAGACCGTGGCCGAAGTGAACGCCCGCCGCAGCCAGGCGACCCCCGAAGACACGGCCGTCATCGTTTACACCTCCGGCACCTCCGGACAGCCGAAAGGCGTTGTGCTGACCCATGCCACCTTCCTCGAGACCATGCGCATCCACGACCTCCGGCTGCCGATGGTCAACGACCGCGACCTCTCCGTCTGCTTCCTGCCCTTCACGCACATCTTCGAGAAGGCCTGGACGTCCTACTGCTTCCACAGGGGCGTGGAGGTCGCCGTCAATCAGGATCCGAAGCAGATCCAGCAGCGATTGCCGGAAATACACCCGACGCTGATGTGCAACGTGCCCCGTTTCTGGGAAAAAGTACACACCGGCGTGCAGGAAAAGATCGACGGCATGCCCGCCCCTCTGCGCAAACTCTGCCGGCGCGCCATCAAGGTGGGACGCCGGCACCAGCTGGAATACAGGCGCAACGGACGGCGGCCGCCGCCGGCGCTGGCCATCTCCTTCTTCCTGTACGACAAAACGGTTTTCGCAATCCTCAAACGGGTACTGGGACTGGAACGCGGCCGCCTTTTCCCCGTCGCCGGCGCGCCCCTGTCCGACACGATCAACGAATTTCTCCTCTCCGTCCACTTTCCGGTCAGATACGGCTACGGCCTGTCGGAAACGTGCGCCACCGTCTGCTTTTTTCCCGAAGAACACTACCAAATCGGCTCCATCGGGACCATCATGCCGGACGTACAGGTGAAAATCGACCCCGCGAACCGGGAAATCCTCGTGAAAGGCAAAACCGTCATGGCGGGCTACTACAACAACCCCGAAGCCACGGCCGCCGTCTTTACCGAAGACGGATTCTTTCGCACGGGCGACGCCGGACGCCTCGAAGGCGACACGCTCTTCTTCCTCGAACGCATCAAAGACCTGTTCAAGACCTCCAACGGCAAGTACATCGCGCCGCAGGCCGTCGAACTCAGTCTGAGCGGCAACCGGTACATCGAGCAGTGCGCCGTCGTGGCCGACAGCCACAAATTCGTCAGCGCCCTCATCGTACCCTCCTTTTCCGCCCTCGAAGCCTACGCCGGAGAACAGGGCATCGTCTATAACGACAGAAACGAACTGCTCGCGCATCCCGCCACGCTTCAACTCTTCCAGTCGCAGATCGAAACCTGCCAGAAGGACTTCGCCTCGTTCGAAAAGATCAAGCGTTTCACGCTGCTCGCCCGCCCCTTCAGCATCGAGACGGGCGAACTGACGGATACGCTGAAGCTGCGTCGTCCGGTAATCGCCGTCCGCTATGCGGCGGAAATTGCCGCCATGTACGAAGGCGTCTGATTTTTTTCACCGTCGCCGCGCCGCGACAAAACAGAAAAGACTTTTTCTCGAAATCCGACACGTCGGACAAGATGAAAAAGTCTTTTTTTTGTGATCCGGCTCGTCGGACAAACCGAAAAAATCTTTTTCTTGAAATCCGGCATGTCGGACGGGATGAAAAAATATTTTTATTGAAATCCGGCATGTCGGACGAGATAAAAAAATCTTCTTCTTGAAATCCGACATGCCGGACGAGCTGAAAAAGTCTTTTTATTGAAATCCGACATGCCGGACGAGATGAAA
>JAITQL010000236.1 GCA_031288935.1 Tannerella sp. | reverse complement strand
TCCCCGTCCCCGATCTCTCCCAACCCGGTGACGTACTGATTAACGAAATCATGGCGAATCCAACCGGACTGACCGCGTTCCCGGAAACGGAATACGTGGAGATTTACAACGCTTCTGCTGTTACCCTTTCCCTGAGCGGATGGTCGTTTGTTTACGACGGCAAACCGACTGTCTTGCCGGACAGCCTGCTGCCGCCCGGCTCTTATGCCGTCCTGTTCCGCAGCGGACGGGAAATACATGTTGACAGCGGTGGCGTGGCTATTCCCGTAGCGGCATTTCCGTCCGCATTGGCCAATACTGGCAAGACATTACAGTTGGTCAATTCCAAAGGCACAGTCGTTGATTCCGCAACCTATGCCGCAGCAAAGGCCGCCCGTTCGTGGGAACGGGATGCTGCCGGCAACTGGTATCTTTCCAACGACACACGCGGAGGAACGCCCGGCGCAGTCAATTCGCCCAAGGACACTCCGCCTCCGCCGGTGATCCCCGTCCCCGATCTCTCCCAACCCGGTGACGTACTGATTAACGAAATCATGGCGAATCCAACCGGACTGACCGCGTTCCCGGAAACGGAATACGTGGAGATTTACAATGTCTCTGCCGATACTCTTTCCCTGAATGGATGGTCGTTTGTTTATGACGGAAAGCCGACTGCATTGCCGGACAGTCTGCTGTTGCCCGGCGCGTATGCAGTTTTGTTCCGCAGCGGGCGGGAAATACATGTTGACAGCGGCGGCGTGGCTATTCCCGTAGCGGCATTTCCGTCTGCATTAGCCAATACCGGCAAGACGTTAAGCTTGCTCAACTCCGCAGGTACGGTCATTGACTCTGCGACCTGTTCCGCGGCGCAGGCGGCCTGTGCATGGGAACGGGACAGGGACGGCGACTGGTATCTGTCCAGCAACATCCGCGGAGGTACGCCCGGCGCCCCCAATTCACCCGGACACATTCCCGGCCGACCGGATGAAAACGACGATGTGCCGGACGAAGAATGGATTATTTATGAGAAAGACCTTGTCTTTAACGAAATCCTCCCCGAACCTTCACCCGGTGGCAGCGAGTATATCGAATTGTACAACCGTTCGGGACGGACGTTGCGTCTGACCGGATTGTCCATCGCTACCCGAAGGGCGGACGGCGAATTGCGAACCCGCTATGCGTTATCTTCCGTCACCGATGCCGTGCAGCCGGGCGCATACCTTGTCGTGACAGGCAGCCGCGACGGGGTATTGGACTTCTATGTCACTCCTTCGCCACAGGCTGTCTGCGAACTGCGACTGCCGGAACTGAGCAATACCGGCGCCGCTCTGGTCTTGCTTCGGACAAGGGATAACACAGTGATCGACGAGGTCAGCTATTCCGCCAAGTGGCACAACGACGCCATCAAGCACGCACAAGGCGTCTCACTCGAACGGATCCGGCCGGAAGCCGATACGCAGGATGCCGCCAACTGGACATCGGCCATTGTCGATGTCGGATACGGGACGCCCGGCTACCGCAACTCGCAGGACGGCCTGCCCGCCACGGAAGACGTTTGGCTCGATGCGCCGGAGTATCTCCCGCAGTGGGATGAATACGTGATCGCTTACCGCATGAACAGAACCGGCTATCATTTGTCGATAGCTGTTTACTTGCCGGACGGAAAGAAAGTCGCAGAACTGTCCGACAACCGGCTGCTTGCGATGGAAGGTGAAATCCGGTGGAATGGCTGTGGACTGGACGGCAGCCGCCTCCGGCCGGATGTATACGTCCTTTATGCGGTCTGTTATCATCCGGACGGAATGGAAAAGAGATTCAAGAAAGTATTTACCGTCAAGCGCTGATTGGAAAATTCAATCATTCACTTTCAGCGCCCGAGGCTGTTCTGTTGGAAAAATGAGGCGGGAATGAGGTTTTTTGAAAACAGGAATCTATTTGTGGCAAAAGATAAAATACATTCGGCCGGAGAATGAGCGTTGCCACTCTCCGGCCGGACGTTTTTCAATACAGGCTTTTTTTGTGCTATCTTTGCTGCGTCGGTTTGGGTCGTTTCGGACGTTGGGGTTGGGGCTTGTACATTAACCACCGAACTTGGCTTTTTCCACTATGATCGAAACGCCGGTTTACTCGCCGGGAGTACCCGACCATCTCTTATTCAGGTATTCGATCAACTCATTGGTGATATCGTACACCTCGTCTGCCAGATAAATCGGATTTCCGGCTGCATTGCTGAAAATGATCTGATAGTTTTTATCCTCGTTATATACATTCAGGTGGAGACGGATGGTGTCGCTCAGTTGTTCATTCAGCCGCCGACTTTCGTCCATCAGGTCCTGTGTCAGTTTTTCATCCAGCACCTGCAGTTCCTGCTGTTTTTTCATCAGGCGCTGTTGTTCCTGCTCAGCCCTTTCCTGCGTAGCAAATGCCCCGTTGCGCAATTTGTGCTGGAAATTATCCACTTCGGATTGCAGGTTGCGTGCTTGCTGGGTGATATTCGCCCGCGCATTTTCCTGCTTCCTCACAAGCTGCTCATTCAAGTCTTTCGAGAAGTTATAGTTCAACAACAGGGAGTCCACATTGAAATACGCTACCGGAAAACCGGATACCACCTCACCCGAAGCAGTCTTCGTTACCACAGGCAAAACGCTGTCTTTTCCCGTAAACTGCACAATAAACAAGACCAGTATGGCTACTGCCAATACACCGTTAATCACATAATTGATACTCTTCATACTATATACTAAGTGAAATTTATATTCTATCGGTTCAAATTCAATCGATCAAAAAGATTCTTTTTTTCAGCCTCTTCCCTGTCCTGAGTTTTTGCACAGTAGATACCCTTTTCATTGAATACCCTGCTGTTTCCGATGTGCATATCCGGAAACCGTCCGTCTTTTTTCAGAATCACTTGAATACTCATCAGAATAACGCCTCCCATAAGAATTATAATTGCGAATAATATTACGACAACCATTTTTGTTCTATATTTGTGGGCGCAAAGATACGAGATTAAGTAAATAGAACGGCCGATTTTTGAAATAATTCCGGTTTTTTTTGTGCTTATGATTCTATCTTGCTTATATCAAGTAATTAATGATGATTATTAACAGTTTGGAGTATATATGGAAACAATAAAACATATAAGTGATCTGAAACCGGCCATTGTCTGGAAATATTTCCGCGAAGTAACGCAAATCCCCCGCCCGTCCAAGAAAGAAGAGAGGATCATTCAATACCTGGAATCTTTTGCGGCGAAGCAGCATTTACCCTTTAAAAAGGACGATATCGGGAATGTTTTGATTTGTAAAGCAGCCACGCCCGGATACGAAGACCGGCCGGTCGTCGTTCTGCAATCGCACCTGGATATGGTGTGTGAAAAGAACCGGGACGTTGTACACGATTTCGACAAGGATCCGATTGTGACGGTTGTCGATGGCGACTGGCTCCGTGCCGAAGGGACTACCCTGGGGGCGGATAACGGCATCGGCGTTGCGGCGGAACTGGCTGTTCTGGCTTCGGAAGACGTGGAGCACGGGCCGATTGAATGTCTTTTTACGGTGGACGAGGAAACCGGCCTGAGCGGAGCCGGTGCGCTGAAAGAAGGTTTCATGACGGGAAAAATCCTGCTGAACCTGGACAGCGAAGATGAAGGAGAACTGTTTATCGGATGTGCCGGCGGCAAGAGTACGACGGCTACCTTCACGTATGAACCGCTTTCCGCGCCTGCCGAACTGCATTATTTCCGCATCGGCGCAGGCGGTTTGAACGGAGGACATTCCGGCAGCGACATTCATAAGGGCCTGGGCAATGCGAACAAACTGCTCGCCCGTTTCCTTTACCTGATACGGAAAGACTTCACAGTTGTCCTTTCCGCGCTGGAAGGGGGCAATCTGCACAACGCCATTGCACGTGAAAGCTACGCGGTGATCGGGCTGGCGGGCGAAGACCGTGAAGCGGTGCGCGTGTGGCTGAACCGTTTTGCGGCGGACGTGGAAAACGAGCTGAAACACGTGGATCCCAACGTTTGTCTGACAATGGAAACGGTCGATCCGCCCCGGACCTGTTTCGGCGACGAACAGGCCGGCCGGTTAATAAACGCATTGCTGGCTTGTCCGCACGGTGTAATGGCGATGAGTCGGGAGATGGAAGGACTGGTGGAAACGTCGACCAATCTGGCTTCGGTGAAGAGGGCGGGCGAAAACAGGGTCGTCGTCGGAACCAGCCAGCGCAGTTCGATTGAATCGGCAAAGATAGCAGTAGCCGACCAGGTAGCTGCCGTTTTCCAGCTGGCCGGTGCAACGGTGGAACAGGGCGAAGGCTATCCGGGATGGGCGCCGGATACCCGCTCCGCCATACTCGAAACGGCACGGGAAACTTACCGGAATCTGTTCGGGAAGGAACCGAAGATCAAGGCCATTCACGCCGGACTGGAATGCGGGCTTTTCCTGGAAAAATATCCGTATCTCGACATGATTTCGTTTGGCCCGACTTTGCGCGACGTTCATTCGCCGAACGAGCGGATCGAGATCGCAACCGTCGGGTTGTGGTGGCGCCATCTGCTGGAGATATTAAAATATGCGAATATCGGATGATTTGCCCAAGTTTGCCCTTTGCGTGACTTCAAATAATCTCCGCCAGAGTCCCGTTTGCCCTTTTGTGGCTCCAAGTAACCTCCGCCGGGGCCTCGCCGGCCCTTTTGTGGCTCCAAGTAACCTCCGCCGAGGCCTCGCCGGCCCCTCTGTGGTTCCAAGCAACCTCCGCCGAGGCCTCGCCGGCCCCTTTGTGGCTCCAAGCAAGCTCCGCCGAGGCCTCGTTTGCCCCTTTGTGGTTCCAAGCAAGCTCCGCCGAGGCCTCGCCGGCCCCATTGTGGTTCCAAGCAACCTCCGCCGAGGTCTCGCCGGCCCCTTTGCGGTTCCAAGCAAGCTTCGCCGAGGTCTCGTTCGTCCCTTTGTGGTTCCAAGCAACCTCCGCCGAGGCCTCGCCGGCCCTTGTGTGACTTCAGGCAACCTCCGCCGGAGACTGGATATGCATAGTTTCATCATACAGGGACGTTTTGCAGACGTACAAACTGAAAAATATCTCGCCTGCATAAAATAGACAGGCGTAAATACCGTTTTATGTAGAAAGTAAATGACTGTAAATAATCATGGATATGAAAAATGTAAGCATTTATTATACGCTCGCCATACTCTTCTCCGGCATACTGGCCGGATGTGAAGGGATAAGCGATTATTCCGTGAATCCGAATCTCCGGTTACGCTTTTCGGTGGATACGCTTTCTTTTGACACGGTTTTTTCGTCCATCGGCTCCACCACGAAACAGTTCATGGTGTATAATCCGAATGAAGAGGCTTTGAGGATCGAATCCATTTTGCTGGCAAATGCCGGGAAAAGCGGCTTCCGAATCAATGTGGACGGACGCAAGGGCGATTCTTTCACGGATATTGATATTTGGAAAAATGACAGTTTGTATGTTTCCGTGGAGGTGACGGCGGATCCGAACGGAGGCAACCGGCCTTTGCTCGTTGAAGATTCGATTCTGTTTTACACCAACGGCATCCGCCAGTCCGTACTCCTGCAAGCCTGCGGACAGGACATCCGCCTGATAAGGGGAGGGGTGGTTTTTACGGAAGATACCGTGCTGACGGCGGATCTGCCTTATCTGGTATACGACAGTCTGACCGTGGCCGAAGGAGCGACGCTGACTCTCGAAAAGGGGGTTACGTTTTATATGCACAACGGCGCCAGCCTGATCGTTTCCGGCACGCTCAAGGCCAACGGCACGCAGGAAGAACCGGTTTTATTCCGCGGCGACCGCCTGGATTACATTTACGCCGAAATCGTCCTGCCCTACGACCGGATACCGGGACAGTGGAGAGGCATCTACTTCACGTCCGGCAGCTACGACAACGAATTGAACCATGTGATCGTACGCAACGGCACTTCCGGGCTGACATGCTGGGAATCCGCTCCCGAACGGTTGAAAATCAACATCCGCAATTCTCAAATAACCCACATGGAGGGGAATCTGCTGGTGGCGGTCAACTGCCGGACGGAGGCGTCCAACAGCGAGTTCAGCAATGCCGTGAATGCTACCGTGGCGCTGGTTGGCGGGAAACATCGGTTTACGCACTGCACGATCGCCAATTACAAAAAGATCGGAAACGGCCGGGATATCCAAAGCCCTGCCCTGATCCTGTCCAATAACCTGGCGACGGGCGAAAGCGAAACTTCTTATCCGTTGCAGCAGGCCTGGTTCGACAATTGCATCATTGATGGCAGCTGGACGGATACGACCCGTCTGTACGGCGGGGAAATCACGTTTTTCACCAGGGAAACGGGCGAAGAACAGGGGCATGACGAAACGTTCAACTATCGTTTCAACGCCTGTTTCATCAAGACCGCCCGCATCGAAAACGAACGCTTCGTCCGCAACCTGTTCGGCAAAAGCCCGTCGTATGTGAAAACGGCGACCAAGGAGGAAGCGTACGAATATGATTTCCGGCTGGCCAACGAGTCGGAAGGCATCGGCAAGGCCGACCGCGCCGTCTCGGAACAGTATCCCGTAGACCGGTACGGCGTTAACCGCCTGACAGGCGAAACCGGCCCCTCCGTCGGCGCATACGAATACGTTTACCGGGAAGAGGATGATAAAGACGAGCCTTGATGCGTAACCTGTCCCTGTTTGTCGCCGGCCTGTGCCTGGTGTGCACGGAAAGCGCCTGCTCGCGGGAAAAAACGCCGCAGCCGTTTCGGGTCATGTTCTATAACGTGGAAAACCTGTTCGACACGGAAGACGACCCGGATACGCACGACGAGGAGTTCCTGCCCGACGGCCTGCGTCGCTGGACGCTGTCGCGCTATTACACCCATCTCCGCCAGACCGCCCGCGTGATCAGCGCCGCGGGAGAATGGGACACGCCGGCGCTCGTCGGGCTTTGCGAGGTGGAAAACGATTCCGTCGTCACCCATTTGCTGAACCGCACGCCGCTGAGGGCGCAACACTACCGCTATTGCATGACAAGGGGAAACGACTCGCGCGGCATCAACAATGTCCTGCTTTACCAGCCGGACAAGTTCCGCTACCTGGGGCACGAATGTGGACGGATCGGCTTCGGGCGCCGCGGAAAACGCTCGCGCGACATCCTGCACGTCTGGGGAAAGATCATTACGGGCGATACGCTGGACGTGTTTGTCTGTCATTTCCCGTCGCGTTCCGGAGGCGAAAAGGAAACGGAACAGGACCGGATGGATGCCGCCCGGCACGTGCGCCGGATGTGCGACTCGCTCTATCGCCTCCGGCAAACGCCGAACCTGCTGCTGATGGGAGATTTCAACGACACGCCGGCGAACCGGAGCATCCGGACGCTGACCGCCTCCGCGCATCCGGAACAGACGCTGCTCAACCTGTTTGCCGACGAAGCGGTACTGAAGGCGAAAGGCAGTCACAAGTACCAGGGAGAATGGTCGCAGTTAGACCAGATGATGATCAGCAAGGCCTGGAAACGGTTCCTGGAAGAAGGAAGTCCGCGGGTTTTCAATGCGCCGTTTCTGCTGACGGAAGACAAGACCAAACGCGGACAGCGACCGAAAAGGCTGTACTACGGAATCGGATACGAAGGGGGATTCAGCGATCACTTGCCGGTTGTGGCCGACTTTTTATTGCCTTTACCCGAATAATGACAAAAAAAAGAATAGAGATGTGGCATAAAATCATATACCTGGCTTTTCTGCCGGTGGCAGGCGTTTCTTTGGCGGAAGCGCAGGGGCTGCGGAATCCGCTGGATGTCGCCCCGCCTTACCTGAGCGGCAACTTCGGCGAGCTGCGGGCGAATCATTTTCATTCGGGCATTGACTTCAAGACGCAGGGGGAAGAGGGAAAAAGCGTACATGCCGTGCGCGACGGCTATGTCTGCCGGATCGCGGTCAGTCCCTGGGGATACGGAAACGTGATCTACCTGGCGCATCCCGGCGACAGTATCAAGACCGTCTATGGCCATCTGCAGCGATTCGCCGGAAAGATAGCCGACTATGTAAAGGAGGAGCAGTACGCGGCGGAACGGTTTTCGGTAGACCTGACGCCGGCGCCGGAACAGTTCCCCGTCAGCCGGGGAGACCTCGTCGCCTTCAGCGGCAATACCGGCGGTTCCGGCGGGCCGCACCTCCACTTTGAGGTGCGCGACCTGCAAACGGACGATCCGGTCGACCCGCTGCCTTTCTATGAAGGGCGAATCGGGGATACGCGCCCGCCCGGAGTGCGGGCCGTGACGGTGCATCCGGTGGAAGGGCAGGGCGCCGTCAACCGCTCGATGCAGAAAACCGTTGTCCACCGGAGTGGCGCTTCCGCGCCGGACGAACCGATCGAAGCCTGGGGCAAAATCGGATTCAGCATCCGGACGGACGACCGCATGGACGGGACAACCAATGTCTATGGCGTAAAGGAAATAAGCATGTCGGTGGACGGAGAGGAGCTGTTTTACAGTTTCCT
>JAITQL010000055.1 GCA_031288935.1 Tannerella sp. | reverse complement strand
GAAAGCGTCATTTCGGTTGAAAGCCGTTTTTTTATTGATAAGAAAAGGGCATTTCAGTTGTCGGGAGCTTTTTGTATTGATATGAAAGCGTCAGTTCGGTTGAAAGCGGTTTTTTTATTGATAAGAAAAAGGCATTTCGGTTGTCGGGAGCTTTTTGTATTGATAAGAGAGTTCTATTCCGGTTGAAAGCCGTTTTTTTATTGATAAGAAAAAGGCATTTCAGTTGTCGGGAGCTTTTTGTATTGATAAGAGAGTTCTATTTTGGTTGAAAGCCGTTTTTTTATTGATAGGAAAACTTCCCGCGGCATAGTTTTGTGCATTGTATCTGTCCCGTTAGGGACAGGATGTTGGTAGAAAATTGGATGTTATCCACCCATCCAAATCCCGTAGGGATGGCATGTACGATATGCCATACGGTAACAGGCCTCCTGAAAGAAACGCCGCGCTCCGTCCTTGGGAACGAAGTGAAGCAATCCAGCGGTAACTTTCCGGTTCGCTTCGTACCTCGCGATGACGGCGCCGTTTTACGCAGGATCGCCTGTCCTCACAAACGGCGGAAGGGCAACACCCTTCAATGGACGGCATTGGTGAAACGCAGATGAAACGTCATTAAAATCTGCGGCATCCGCGCTGAAATCCCTTTCATCCGCGTGAAACCCCCGAATTTTTGAATCTTTGAATTTTTGAATTTTTGAATCGGGCTTCCTGAAAAGTTTCGTGTTCAGTACCCGCCCAGCGATTTTACTTTTTCCGCGTTCAACGGTCTGTCCCAGATGCGTATTTCGGACAGATCGAGTTCCGAGTCTTCACGGTCGTTGTCCGCGCAAAATAAAATGCCCTCCACATTCAGCGCATGACGACCGTCTATTACTGCGCCGTTTCCTTCATGAAACAAAACGCCGTTCAGATAGATTTTGCAGTAAGTATCATTTAATGCAACGATCACCATTCGATACCACCGGTCTGCTTTAATCGCATCCGGGGAATAACCGAGCGCTCCGACGCCGATTGTGCCGGAATCTTTATGTACAAACAGTTCTCCGTCGTCCATGTTCATCAAGTCGGTTTGGAAAAAGGTATACCAGACGCCGGTTGCCGGAATCTTGAAATCCATCAGGATGGAATAGGCGTTCACTTTTTGTCCGCCGACGGCTGAAAGACCGTGAACGGCTTTCAGGTAACTTCCAACAGGGATTCGAATGGCTTTATTACCGTCATCAGGACCGGCTGCGGAAGTAATCGGACCGCCGGCCTCTGCAAATATCAAATCCGTGCCCGCCGTTGCTTTTTTCAGGTCGCTTGCATCATCAAACAGCCATGAAGCAGCAAGTTCGGGTTCCGGTGCGGAAGACAGCGTGAACGGTTCGCTTGCAAGAGGCGCCGAACGATTGCCGTATGAATCTACCGCCGTTACCTGTGCCGTCAGTTTCTTTTCTCCCGGCAGGCCGAAGATCGTGGCGGTTAGCGAAGCGGGCATTTGGCTGTTAAGATAAAACTGCGAGAATTTGCGGTATGACGCTGCGGCGATTCCGTCTTCATCCGCGAGTTCAATCAGGTAGTGATGTACTGCCTCGTTATCCGTTGCCTGCGGAAAAGTGAGCGTGCAGCTTTCCTCGCCACCGGTCACAACCGGCTTGTCCATGACCGTGAAGGCGGGAGCAGGCATTCCGTTGCGCCCCTTGTAGACAAAGCGGCTTCCGTCGTGCGGCGCTTCCACCGTCCATCGCGGCTCTATCGGCTCGTTCCGGTACGTATCCCACCGTTCCATCTCCACGTTGCCGTTTTTCATTACGTTTACGATCACCGCTTCAGTGATGTTTTCATAGTTTTCGGGATGAATGCCCGCGTTTACGGCATTGGGTTCAATTTCGCTGTAAGTAGTGCTTCCATCGTTCACGGCGGTGAATTTGTCCTGATGAATAGACCGCGGATCGCCCAGCGGGAAGTGCGAATGTCCGCTAAAGACGATTGCCCGGGGATAGCCGTTCAGGATGGGTAGAAGAATATCCGACCCCCATCCGTCGGTGGAAGAGGAACCGTAACAGGTATTCAGCGGCGGCACGTGAAAGAATACAAAAACGGGTTTGCCGGGATATGTGCGTGTGGCATCGGCCAGCTTTTCGGACAGAAAGGCCTGCGCTTCCGCATTATAGTCCCTGTTGCCGGTACCCGTCTGACTGACGGTGATGAACGGATAGTCCTTGATAATGATGTACTGATTCAGCGGCTGCTTCAGCTTGTTTATGTAATTCGCCTGTCCGTTTGCCGCAAAGTGGTCGTGGTTGCCCATCAAATAATACACGTCGACGCTGTCCGGAATGTTGGCCTTGTCGGAAAAGACGGAGACCAGCTGGTCATACTGCGCCGGTGTTCCGCCGTCGGTAAGGTCGCCGACGACAAACACGGCATCTATTAAAGGCATTTTACCGGTAATGCTCTTCAGCGCCATCGGTACTTTTACCGTCGGCGTTCGTCCAACGCTGTTGCCGAAGTGAATATCGGACATTACAGCAAAGCGGGGCAACGCCTCGTCCCCGTCGACGGTCGGCGGCGTTACAGCAGGCGAATCCGGTTGGCAGGCACATGCGAAACAGACAATAAATAAAAGAATCGGAAGGTCCCGTCTTAAAAAACAATTTAAACTGATCATGGAAATACGGTTTGATACGCCGGCAAAAGTACGTAAAAATTACATCGAAAACAGGTTTACCGTCCATTTAATGCAAATTCATTCCGAAGAGAAGCAGCATGATTCACAGCGATCCGTTTTCTGTCAAAAACCGTTTACGGTTGATCCGAAACAGGATAAATTGAAAAATAGCCTTACCTTTGAAGCCCAAAAAATCTTTTAATAATTGAGCGAATATGAAAGCAAGACAATGGATTTATGTTGTATTATCTGCCCTGTTGGCAGTTTCCTGCGCACGTCGGGAAAAGAGTGTGGATTTGAAAGTATTGCAACTTAACGTGTGGGTGCATGGAGTAAACGTGACCGGGGCGTCGGGCGGAATTGTCGACCTGATCGAACAGACCGATCCCGACGTCGTGTTGCTGTGCGAATTGGACGCCGGAAGTGAAGCGCCGCTGACGCAGCAATTGATCAAGGAGCTGGAGAAACGCGGAAAGACCTATTATGGCGACGGCAAGAACGTGCAGACAGGTATTCTTTCGAAATATGTCCTGGAAAAGCCGTCGGTACTCCTGCCGACGAAAGAAGTGAACCGGCCGGTTGTAAAGGCGTATGTCACGGTAAACGGGCAGACGGTCGCCATTTACTCCGCGCACCTGGATCACCGGCATTATGCGCCCTATCTGTCGCGCGGATACGACGCCGTGACGTGGGAAAAGGCAGACGCGGCCGTAACGCATCCCGATTCCATCCTCGTTGCGAACCGCGTGGCCTTGCGGGACGAAGCGATCCGGGGATTTATCCGGGATGCACGTTCGGAAACGCAAAAAGGACATCCCGTCATCATTGGCGGCGATTTCAACGAGCCGTCTCACCTGGATTGGCTGGCAGATACGAAAGACGTCCGCGATCACGGCGGCGCGGTCGTTCCCTGGGACGTATCGCTGATGCTTGCGCAGGCCGGCTATCTTGACGCCTACCGCCAGCTCTTTCCCGACGCCCTGACGCATCCGGGATTCACCTGGCCGGCAGGAAACGTGTCGGCAAAACTGACAGATCTCTACTGCGCGCCGGACGCCGACGAGCGCGACCGGATTGACTTTATCTACTATTATCCGCAACCGGGAGTCACGTTGAGCGACGCCCGTATTGTCGGGCCGGACGCTTCGGTCAGTCACGGACAAATCGCAGCCGATGAAACGGCCGACGCCCGCATCGAACTCGACGGCATCTGGCCGAGCGATCACAAGGGAAACCTGGCGGTATTCCGCATCGCCGCGCAAACGCCCGTTGCGAAAACCTGTCCGCAAGAGAAGCTGTCGTTTGCCTTCCTGACGGACGTGCATTTGAACGCGGCGAACAACAACGACCGTTTCAACGGCTTTAAACAGGCGCTGGAGCGGGTAAAAGACACGCAACCGGAATTTCTTGTTTTTGGCGGCGACGTGGTGGACGTGAGCGGCATGGGCTATGCACTGGAGCGCGAGCAGGTCGACAGCCTGTACAAGGCATTCAAGCAGGCGGCAGAACAGACGGGACTGACGTACTATCCGGCCATCGGCAATCACGACCGTTATTTCAACTTAGCATTTTTCAATGAGTTCACCGATTGCTCTATGCGCAATAAAACACTCTTGACAGCGTTTATTGTCGAATTTTTTGGGTAATTAATAATAAAACCGTACTTTTGTCAGTCAAATGAGAGAATTATGCTGACATATTTGCAAATAGACAATCTGACAAAAAGTTTTGGCGATTTGG